>NZ_JBFUIT010000106.1:0-12084 GCF_056401735.1 Luteibacter sp. P4_D7_3 | reverse complement strand
CCCACAACCTCATGGCCGAAGGTCCGTTCCCGGAGCACTACGAGCCATTCGAGTCGCCTTCGGAAAACGTGCTGCATCCGAAGGTGCCCAACAACCCGGTGGCCCGTGTCTTCGCGGACGATCGTGCGTCGTTCGGGCACCGGCGGGACTTCCCGTATGTCGCGACGACCTACCGCCTCACCGAGCACTTCCATTTCTGGACCAAGCACGCGCTGATCAACGCGATCCTCCAACCGGAGGAATTCATCGAGATCGGCGAAGTGCTGGCGAAGGAAAAAGGCATCGCGCAGGGCGGCTGGGTGAAGGTCTCGTCCAAGCGTGGCGAAGTGATCTGCAAGGCGTATGTCACCAAGCGCATCAAGCCGATGACGGTCGATGGCAAGTCGACGCATGTGATCGGCGTGCCCTTGCACTGGGGCTTCACCGGACAGGCCAGGAAGGGCTACGGCGCCAACACGCTGACCCCGTCGGTGGGTGACGCCAATACACAGACGCCCGAGTTCAAGGCGTTCCTGGTCAATATCGAACGCACCGCCGCTCCGGCCACCTGAGGCGAACGTCATGTCTGATCTGCAATCGCAAGACTACGTACGCCGCTCCGCCACGACGATGACGCCGCCCGCGGCGCGCAGTCATGAGGACCAGGTGGCCAAGCTCATCGACGTGAGCCGCTGCATCGGCTGCAAGGCCTGCCAGTCCGCCTGCATGGAGTGGAACGACCTGCGTCCGGAGATCGGTCACTTCGAAGGCTCCTACGAGAATCCCATGGACCTGGGGCCGAGCGTCTGGACGCTGATGAAGTTTGCCGAGTACGAGAACGAACAAGGCAACCTCGAGTGGCTGATCCGTAAGGACGGCTGCATGCACTGCGAAGATCCGGGTTGCCTGAAGGCATGCCCTGCCCCGGGCGCGATCGTCCAGTACGCCAACGGCATCGTCGACTTCATCAGCGACAAATGCATCGGCTGCGGCTATTGCGTGAAGGGGTGTCCGTTCGACATTCCCCGCATCAGCAAGACGGATCACAAGTCGTATAAGTGCACGCTGTGTTCCGATCGCGTTTCCGTGGGCCTGGAACCCGCCTGCGTAAAGGCCTGTCCCACCGGCGCGATCATGTTCGGCTCCAAGACTGACATGACGAACTGGGCCGGCGAACGCATCGAGGACCTCAAGTCACGCGGGTTCGAGAAAGCCGGGCTCTACGATCCGCCGGAAGTCGGTGGAACGCATGTCATGTACGTTCTGCATCACGCGGACAAGCCATCGCTGTATTCGGGCTTGCCCGACAAACCGCGCATCAGCCCGGTCGTCGAAGTGTGGAAGGGCATTCTCAAACCGCTGGCGGTGATCGGCATCGCGATGGCCGCCGTGGGTGCCTTCTTCCACTGGACCACCATCGGCCCGAACGAAGTCACCGATGAAGACGAGGCCGAAGCCGCCCGCGTGCTGCGTGAAAAAGAGGAGGAGTCGACATGACCCGCCCGGCGAATGCCATCACCCGCTATACCACCTTGAACCGCGTCAACCACTGGATCAACGCGGGCCTGTTCATCCTGTTGGTGCTGTCCGGCCTGTCGATGTTCCACCCGATCCTGTTCTTCCTGTCCGGGCTGTTCGGCGGAGGCCAGTGGGCACGCGCCGCCCACCCCTGGTTTGGCGTGCTTCTGGTGATCAGCTGGATCGGCATGATCATCCAGTTCTGGCGCGCAAACCTGCCTTCCAAAGACGATATCGCCTGGTCGAAAGCGATTGTCCACGTCGTCGCCAATGACGACGAGCATGTACCGCCTATCGGCCGCAACAACAGTGGCCAGAAGCTGGTGTTCTGGTCGATGACACTGCTTATCCCCGTACTGTTCGTCACCGGGTTGCTGATATGGGAAGTGTATTTCGGCGAGGCCACCTCGATCCCGGTGCAGCGCGTGGCCGTACTCATCCATAGCCTGGCCGCGATTTCCGCCATCCTTGTCTGGGTCGTCCATGTCTACGCGGCCATCTGGATCCGCGATTCCGTGCGCAGCATGACCCAGGGTTACGTCACGCCGGGCTGGGCGTGGCACCATCATCGCAAGTGGTTCTACCAGTTGGCGGCAAGCCGTCGTGTCAGCAAGACCACGCCCAGGAAGAATCCGTGAAGCAAGCCGAGGCACCACCCGACGCGTCCTGGAGCGGTCCCTCTCACCCCGGGGTCAAGTCTCCCTCACCCATCGTGATGCCGGACCCGGCGCGGCGCTTCGCCGCCACAGCGGCAAGGCTGGACCACCTTGCCACCGGCCATCCCATGGAGCCCTGGCTGCGCTTCCTGGCTCGCGTTGCCCGTGCCCAACACAGGGTGTCGACCACGCTCGCACCCGCCGGCATGGTCGATCCGCAAGCCGTCGCCCGCGCCACCGAGGCGCGCATGCCGCCGTTGGCTGCCGATGGCCACCACCGCGACGCCTCCTGGCGCGAAGGCCTCACATCCGTGCTCGATCATGTCCAGCATCCCGACGCCGACCTCCCTCCGGCCACCCTCGACGCCATTGACACCCTGCGCCATACCGACATCGCCGCACTCGAAGGACACGCCAACAACTTCCTCCGCGGGCACGTTCCCCCGGCGGATATCGGTGCAGCCGTCTTCATCGCCGCCGCGCTGCAGGTTTACTTCACCGGCTCCGCGGCCCGTCTCGACGCCGCCGACCTCCGGCTGCTCGAGCAACGATCCCTCTGTCCCTGCTGCGGCTCGCCTTCGGTATCCGGTGTCATCACCGCCACCGGCTTGATTCCGGGCACCCGGTACCTCTATTGCTCGATGTGCTCCACCGCCTGGAACCACACCCGCACCGTGTGCGTTACGTGCGGAGGCACCCGCAAGCTGACCCAGGAGGGCATCGAGGGCGATGCCGGCCTGGTCAAGCTCGAAACCTGTGCCGAGTGTCACACCTATAGCAAGCTGCTCTACCAGGTGCGCGACACCCAGGTGGACCCCTATGCCGATGACCTCGCCTCGCTCGGCCTGGAACTGATGGTCAGCGAGGAAGGTTTTGCCCGCCATGCCCCGAACCCGCTGCTGCTGACGGGAGACAGCGAGGAAGATATCGGGTAGATAATCGTGTCCATGGCCGAGCCCGACACGAATGCCCTTCGCCGCCTTCCCGCCGTCGCCACTGTGCTGGCGACCGAAGGGGCCGCCTTGCTGCTGGATCGTCACGGGCGGGTAGCCGCTACCGACGCGATTCGCCGCGTGATCGACGACGTACGGGCCGCGTTGCGCACCTCGCCCGGCGTAGCGCCGGATGCCGACGAAGTCGTCAAGCGCGCCGCAAACCTGTTGGACGCCCGGCCCGCTGGTCTGCGACCGGTGTTCAACCTCACCGGAACCGTGCTGCACACCAACCTCGGCCGCGCCGTCTTAGCCGATAGCGCCATCGAGGCAGCCGTGGCATCGATGGGTCACCCCGTGGCGCTCGAATACGATCTCGCCACCGGATCACGGGGCGAACGTGACGACCACGTCCGCCGCCTCCTGCGTGAACTGACCGGCGCCGAAGACGCCACGGTGGTCAACAACAACGCCGCGGCCGTGCTGCTCTGCCTCAACACCTTCGCCCTGCGCCGCGAGGCGGTCATCTCGCGCGGCGAGCTCATCGAGATCGGCGGCGCGTTCCGCATGCCCGACATCATGCTGCGCGCCGGCGCCGACATGGTCGAAGTCGGTACGACCAACCGCACCCATGCCACCGATTATCGCAACGCGATCAACGAGCGCACCGGTCTGGTGATGAAGGTGCACACGTCGAACTACCGTATCCAGGGTTTCGTCGCGGAGGTCGCGGCGCCCGAGCTCGCCGCCATCGCCGATGCGGCCGGTGTGCCGTTGCTAAACGACCTGGGTTCGGGAAGCCTCGTCGATCTCGCACGCTACGGGCTGGCAAAGGAGCCGACCGTGCGGGAGGCCGTCGAGGAAGGGGCGCGCCTGGTCACTTTTTCCGGCGACAAGTTGTTGGGCGGACCGCAGGCCGGCTTCATCGTCGGCGATCGCGCGCTGATCGCCGAGATCAATCGCAACCCCCTCAAGCGCGCGCTCCGTGTGGACAAACTTCGCCTGGCAGCGATCGAAGCCACGCTCGCGCTTTATCGCGACCCGGATCGCCTCGCCGAACGTTTGCCGACGTTGCGCTTCCTCTCCCGGGCGCACGCGGACATCGAAGCGCAGGCACATCGCCTGCAACCAGCGGTGGCGCAGCATCTCGACGAAGCCTTCGTCGTCGATGTCGCCGACTGCCAGAGCCAGATCGGATCCGGCGCGCTGCCGCTGGACACACTTCGCAGCGCCGCGCTGCGTATTCGTTCGCGCGGCAGCCAGGATGCACTGGAGCAACTGACAGCGGCGCTACGCGCGCTTTCGTATCCGGTGATCGGACGTGTTTCCGAAGGCGCCCTGCTGCTGGATCTTCGTTGCCTGCAGGAAAGCGACGAGGCCGCCTTACTTGCGATCCTGGGCGAGCTGGACACCGCGGGGCTGGCCGCACACCGGCCGTGATCGTCGGCACGGCAGGCCACGTCGATCATGGGAAGACATCGCTGGTCAGGGCTCTCACCGGTGTCGATGGCGATCGCCTGAAAGAAGAAAAAGCCCGCGGGATCACCATCGACCTCGGCTTCGCTTACCTGCCCCTGCCCGATGGCCAGACGCTGGGCTTCATCGATGTGCCCGGACACGAGCGTTTCGTGCACACCATGGTCGCCGGTGCCGCCGGCATCGACATCGCACTGCTCGTGGTGGCGGCCGACGATGGCGTGATGCCACAAACGCGGGAGCACCTGGCGATTCTCGACCTGCTCGGCACACGTCGCGCGCTGATCGCCCTGACCAAGGCCGACCTGGCGACACCGGAACGTCTCACCGAGGTCTGCGCGCAGATTCATGAAGCGACGAAGGAGACCTCACTGGCCGGCGCGGCGATTCTGCCTGTCTCGTCCGCCACCGGCGAGGGCATCGATGCGCTACGCGAGCGACTGGTCGCCGAAGCACGTGCACTTGACGAACGCGGTCATGACGGTCGGTTCCGTCTTGCGGTCGATCGCGTCTTCACCCTCCCCGGGATCGGCCTGATCGTGACCGGCACGGTGCTTTCCGGTGTCGTGCACGCGAAGGACACCGTATGTCTCAGTCCATCGGGATTAACGGCGCGCGTCCGCTCACTTCACGCGCAGAACCGGCCCGTCGAGACCGGTCGCGCGGGTGACCGCTGTGCCCTCAACCTCGCTGGGGAAGATATCGGTAAGGACGCGATCCATCGGGGCGACATGGTGCTCGATCCCTTCCTCCACGCACCGACCGATCGCATCGACGCGCGACTGCACCTGCTGCCTTCAGAACCCCGGGCCGTCGAACCCTGGCTTGCCGTACGGCTGCACCATGGCGCCGTGGAGGTCGGCGCCCGCGTCGTGCCACTCGAGGGTCAGCAACTGCGTCCGGGACAGACGGCGGACGTGCAACTGGTACTGGATCGGCCCATCGCCGCCGCCTCGCAGGATCGCTTCGTGCTGCGCGACGTCTCCGCGCGACGCACGATGGGCGGCGGACAGTTCATCGACCTGCGCGCCCCGGAGCGCCATCGCCGCACGCCGGCACGCGTGGCCGAGCGCGCCGCACTGGGCTTCGACGATCCGCAACGGAGCCTTGCCGCCTTGCTCGACATGCCATCGTTGTCGTGGGACCTCGGCGCCTTTGCGCGTGACCGGGCCCTCTCCGCGGCGTTAGTGGAGGGGATCGTCCGCGAACTCTCACCATTGGTGTTCGATACGGCCGACGAACGTATCGCGATCGGTCATGCCTCATGGCAACACTTTGTCGCCGCCTTGATCGACCGTCTCGACGTGTTCCACGCGGCTAACCCGGACCTTCAGGGCATGGCGCGCGAGAAGCTCCGCAAGGCGGTAAAGCCGGAACTTCCACCCGCTGCGTTCACCATGGCCTTGCAGCATCCCGACCTCGCGGAGCGCGTCGCTCGCGACGGCGCCTTCGTGCGTCTTGCCGGCCACCTGATGCGCTTGAGTCCGACGCAGGAGGCACTATGGACCTCGGTCGCGCCCCTGCTGGCTGGCGAGGCACGCTTCCGTCCGCCCCGCGTGCGCGACATCGCCGGTGTGCTCTCGTATCCCGAGGCGGACATCCGGCACCTGTTCCATCGGGTGGCGCGGATGGGACGCGTGGATGAGGTCAGTCACGATCATTTTTTCCTGCGTACAACCGTCCACGAGATGGTACAGATAGCGGCCGATATCGAGGCCCATGCAGCGGATGGCTGGGTGACGGCCGCGCAGTTCCGCGACCGGCTCGACGGCGGCCGCAAGGTGGCGATCCTCGTGCTGGAGTTCTTCGACCGGCACGGTGTTACGCTCAGGCGCGGCACGTTACGGCGAATCCAGCCGCGGTACCTGGACCTGTTCGCGCCAGATACGTAAGGTGCTGCAACGTGGAAGAGCATCGTCCCCGGTGGGGCGTCCGGACTTCAAATCCGGGTGAGGCAGCCAGTCTGTCTTGGGTGGGTTCGACTCCCATGCTCTTCCGCCATTTCATTGGTTCCAAGATTCAGGGTAAAGGTTGCATCGATTTTCGCTCTTCCATCGCAAGATAAAATGTCACGGAAAATTCATTAGCTAGCGTTCTGCCGAAGGAATAGATTCGCCGCCACGCATGATCGTGCGGGGTACAGGGACAGGGAATGAACTTCGGGCATCTCGGCGCGAACGCCGTTCGCGCTTTCTTCCGTAGAACGATTTCACTCCGTGGCGGCGCAATCGCCATGGCACTACTGCTATCGACCACCACGGTTAGCGCGCAGACGATGGTCGCGCCCCAGGATGAGTATAAAAAGCTCATCAAGGTCGACGATACACTGCAACCTCTAGGCGAGAATCCGTTCGGCGAGCGCGTCAGCCTATACGACGGCAGCCTGTCATTCGAGCAGGTCGATGTGTCTGTGCCAGGCACCGGACCGACGATCACCATAGGCCGCCAGTTCTCGATACCCAGTGTCGAGGACCGCCCGGATCTGAAGAACCTAGCGTTCGGCGACTGGGACATTGATCTTCCTGAAATCGAGACGACTACGGCGGACCAGAACAACGTCACCGGTTGGCTGGTCAATACGGCTGCCCGCAAGGATATCTGCAGCGGATTCCGCGAGCCCCCGACCGTTGCTCCCCCAGCGGGGGACTCGGCACGCACCGACTGGGATCCCGAAGCCTGGTGGCACGGCTATCAATTGAAGATTCCGGGGCAAGGAAGCCAGGAACTCTTGCTTCGTGACGATAACAACGCGGCAGCTCCGAGCTCCGACTTCTTCCCGGTGAACTCGCCACTCATAAATATTACGACCACTCACAACTGGTCGGTCGGCTGTGTGCAGCACGCCAGCACCGATTCTTCGCTGCAGAGCTTCATGGCCATCGCACCGGATGGAACGAGGTACACGCTAGACCACCTTGCGTACCGTTACATGCCGACGATTCACCGCCCCTTGTTCTCACCGCCTAGCCAGGCGCTCAAGCGCGACGCCATCGCAACACCAGAGGTGGGTGGCGACGATCTCCTCCTTCGCCGCGAGGGCCACATGCTGGTCACGCGCGTACAGGATCGCTTTGGCAACTTCATCTCTTATACCTACAGCGGTGATCTCGTCACCGCGATCGACGGCAGTGACGGACGCCATGTAGCGATCTCGTACGTGGCCGGCACGCCGCGCATTTCGACGGTTACCGTTGTCGGAAATGCAGCTGGTTCGCGAACCTGGAGCTATGGGTATACGCAAGTCGGCTCGCTAGCGCAGCTGACGTCGATCGTACAGCCTGACGGTTCGACGTGGTCTTTCGATATGACCGGTCTCAACCAGGCGTGGAACAACGGTAACCCGGGGCCCGGTAGTTGCGATGCAATCGGTTCGCCGCCCGCCAGTGCGACGCACACGGGACGCATCACCCATCCTTCGGGCCTGAGCGGAGCGTTCACCGTTACCGCTGTCAAGCGCGGGCGTTCTTTCACACCCCGCGAATGCGTGATCCCTTCAGGCCAGCCGAACGACCCGACAACGCCAGATACCTACGCGACGCTTCCGGACGCCTGGTACAACATGTCGATCATCCAGCGACAGTTTACCGGCACGGGCATCGGCACGCAGACGTGGAGCTACGCCTACTCGCCGTCAAACGAAAGCTGGTTGCAGAACTGCGCGGCGGGCTGCCCTTCGACCGTGTGGACCAAAACCATCTATCCCGATGGCCACGCAGAGCGCAGCACATTCAGTAATCGCTACGACTACAGCGAGGGAATGCTCGTCGACGAAGAAATCTTCGACGGGGATGCGGACGTAACCGCATTGCGCAGGTCCACCGTCTTTGGCTACGTCAATCCAAATCCTTCGGTTGACGGACGCGCGGCGTCCTATCCCCACCCGTGGGGAACCTCGATGTTCCAGCGCGTGAACATCGCGCAGGTGCAGGAAAAGATTCCCACAGCATCCCGCGAGGTGATCCAGGACACGRATCACTWCCTGTGGACCGCCCTTGTCTACGACTCCCTGGCCCAACCCACGACGGTGCAGCGTAATAGCAGCTTTGGCTACAGCGTCCAGGAACGCACGACTTACCTGAACGATTTTCCTCACTGGGTGCTCGGTCTACCCACCACGAGCGAAAACCTGACCACTGGGGAGACTGTCAGCCAGAACGTCTACAACCCGACGGACCAGACCTTGCTAGAACGCGACAGCTTCGGCCGCAAGGTCATGAGTTACGCATTCAATCCGCAGGGGCAGCTGGCTAGCTTCACCGACGGCAACAACCATACTACCGCCCTGCAGAACTACTACCGCGGCATTCCGCGCTCCATTCTTTATCCCGACAACACCGCGCAGTCACTTGTGGTCGACGACCTGGGCCAGATCACCGCGATCGCAAACCAGAAGGGCGACGTTACCAGCTACGGCTATGACGCAATCGGCCGTCTCTCCACTGTCGTCTATCCCGGCGGTGACTCGGTCGCATGGAATGCGCAGCACATCGTGTACGAACTCATGCCTCCGGCCGACCGCAACATCGGCGGCGTGCACTGGCGCAGGACGGCCACCCAGGGCAACAGTGTCGACCAGCTCTACTACGACGCCATGCTCAGGCCGATCGTCCACGACTCTCACCCTGCCGATAACAGCATCTACTACAGCATGCGTACGGACTATGACTGGAGGGGAAATCAGTCGTTCCAGTCATACTGGTATACCGGCGCTCCGTTTCTGGCCAACATGGGCAATGGCCTGCTCACCTTCCGTGACGTGCTGAACCGACCGAACGGGACGCGGCATACGTCCGAGCTCGGTGACCTGATCACGACCACCACCTACCTTGGTGGCAACCGCACCCAGGTAAAGGACCAAAAGGGCAATATCACCACGTATGCCTACCAGATGTTCGACGAGCCAGCCTACAACAAGCCCGTACTCGTCGAGGCACCGGAGAACGTGCTCCAGACGATCTTCCGCGATACCTACGGGAACCCCGTGTCCATCACCCAAAGTGGGGGCGGCCAGTCGATCACCAAGACCATGACGTACGACGGCGAGCATCGTCTCTGCCGCACGTGGGAGCCGGAATCCGGCAGCGAGATCATGGCCTACGACAACGCCGACAATCTAGCCTGGAGCGTGTCCGGGGCGTCGTTCAATAGCGCAGGGTGTGGGCAGGACCAGGTGGTGGAAGGCACCAAGACCGTGCGTGCCTACGACGCCATGAACCGCGTCACCTCGGTCATTTATCCGACCGGCACACAGCCCAGCACCTTCACCTACGATGCGCTGGGCAACGTGGCGACCAGCACGTCGGGTGCGGTCGGCTGGACCTTCGGACGCAACAGGCGAGGCCTGCTCACCAGCGAAACCCTCTCGGTCGATGGCCACAACTGGACGCTGGCTTACGGCTACGATGCTAACGGGGCCCAAAGCGCGACCACCTATCCCGATGGAGAATTCGTCCCCTATAACCCCGACGCGATCGGTCGTCCCACGATCGTCGGAAGCTATGTGTCGAACCTGTCGCTCTTCAGGGATGGGACGATCCAGTTCTACCTGATGGGCAGCGGTGCGACCTATGTCGGCACCAAGAACCTGCGCGACACGTTCGGCAATTTCGCATTCAGGCAGAGCGGTACGACACCCGTCATTTCCGAGAATATCGCGTACGACGCCAACGGCAACGTCACACAGCTTACCGACATCGCGACGAACAATCAGCGCACCAGGTCCATGGCGTACGACGGCATGGATCGCCTCGTTACGGCCGCGGCGGGCAATCTGTGGGGGACTGAGTCGTATACCTACGACACGCTCAACAACCTTCGAAGCCTGACAAACAGTTCGGGAACCAACACGTACAACTACGACGGTTTTAACCTGCTTACCTCGATCACCAACAACGGCGTGCCTCAGCATACCTTCCGCTATGACGCACGTGGCAATACGGTCGCCAAGGACGCGCAGATCCTCAACTTCGACCTGGCGAACCAGCTGACTTCGATCGACGGCAAAGGCACGTATACCTACGATGCCGCCGGTCGTCGTGTAAAGAAGATGACGCCAGCTGGCACGACGTACTACGCGTACAGCAGCAGCGGTCAACTGATGTGGGACTTCGATGCCGCAACGGGGAACGGCACCGACTACATCTATCTCGCCGGAAAGCTCATAGCTGGCCACCGGCCGGCAGCTGCGGGTGGAATCTCTTACTACTATACGAACCTGCAAGGATCGGTACTCGCTACAACCGACGTATTGGGCAATTCCCGTTCGTCCAACGACTATCGCCCTTACGGCGAGAGCGCTCTTGGCATACCCGTTGCCGGCCCTGGATTCACGGGCCACGTCAATGATAGTGACGTTGACCTGGTGTATATGCAGGCGCGCTATTACGATCCGAGTGTGGGGCGGTTCATGAGTATCGATCCGGTCACTCCAGCTGCTGGAAATCGGGCGAATTTCAATCGTTTCGCCTATGCTAGTAATAACCCTGTCAAGAACACCGATCCGAATGGACAAGCCTCGGTCGGAGAGAACATCGATGAAAATGCTCAGGCCGCCGCAAACGCAGGCGATAACGTAGCGACATTTGGTTGGGCCTTTGCTGGTGCGGCGTGGAATCTTCTTGGCGCCGAGTCGGTAAGTCAGGTAGCTGACAAGGGGACGGCAGCTGGCACTGAAAACATGGTGATGGCCGCAGTTTCTATCGTCTCTTTGGGCAAAGGTGAGGAAGCAGCCACAATTGGTAAGGATGCCCTGCAGGGCGTCGAAAACATCGCAAAAGACGTTGCTTCGACGTCTAAAGCCTTCAGCAAGGAAAAGCAAGCCTTAGTCGATATGGCTAAGTCAGATAAGAGAACCGGAATCACGTCTGGTGACATGCAGGCTTATAAAGATCTAAACAAAGAATTGCCGGACCCATTTCCTACGAACAAAGTACGTGGGCCCGAATCACACGATTCCGGCGCCCCTACTTCTCAGCAGCCCCATGGTCACGTTGGGCCAGTTGATCACATTCCAATTAAGGACCCACCACAATAATGACTAAAATTTTAGATTGGTTAGTAAAGGCGTGCGATGAACTAGGGCTCGGCATCGACGCCGGATATGTGATTGTTTTAGGAAACGGCCACCAGATAGGGACTGTTGCGAGAATCCGTGATCTGGGGGCAAAAAATGGAATGCTGATAATTTCCCAATATTCACAGGTGAAGCAATATCAGGATGAAGTAAAGCAACTGGGATATGCATTTTCGGTCTTGGATGAACCTTCCCCACAAGAGAGCTATGACCATGAATCCTTCATCGAGATGTTTCATGACTGGGGGTGGGCAGGAGCTGAAGCTAAGCGGCCCGATTGGTTTGGCTGCTGATAGCCCCGACGTCCCCCCAGATTTGAGTAGCGGTCGGGTTTCGACTCCCATGCTCTGCCGCCACCTCAGCTCACGTCGATACCCGGGCTTCCCTCGACCACGGTGCCGACGATGCTTGCGCGCGGATAGCCGGCGTCCTCGATCAGCATGCGTACGGC
>NZ_JBFUIT010000105.1:0-12088 GCF_056401735.1 Luteibacter sp. P4_D7_3 | reverse complement strand
TCCTGAAGCAGGGCCGGTGGCTGCACGTGCATGCTGTGGATTAAATGTAGGGAACATGATGACGAACGGGTTGGCGATAGCTTTTCTGTTTTTTTGTACGCTCTTGGTCACGTACGCTGCGCTGAGGAATTCGCGCACCGAAAGCCAGAATGCGGCGTTGTTCAAGGCAACCGGAGAACTGAGGTCGCCGAGATGGTTGGTCGTCTTGTTTTTCTCGATGGCTTCGTTCGCGACGCTAATGGCGTTCGCGATCGGTCTTCATAGGGAGCGGGATCAGACCTGGCCGATGGCGCTCTTTGGGTTGGCGGGCATGGTGTTCTTTTTGATTCGCTCGTTCTTCGCTCTTCGCCTTGAACCGTCAGGAGTCCGTTTTGGCTGGCGATGCCGACGTTACATCGCCTATGCAGACATAGGTGAGTTGGTGAGATGGTTCGATGGCAAGGAAGCGGTGTTTACGATCGTGCTTCGATCGGGTGCCCGGCATCGGATCGGCAGCGATATTCCGTGCGAGAAGCTGTTCATTGAGGAGCTGGAGCGGCGGTCTGGCTGTGCCGTTACCTACCGGCGGCCGGGGCAGCGAGCCGACAAGCATGCATTGCGTTCACCGGCGGAAGTCGCAACCATAGCGGCCGCCGTGGAGGCTGACCCCACCGGGGAGCGGACACGGGACGTATGAAGTCAACGTGGTTAGAGAGAAAGGGGAAAGGGAATTGAAGATCAAGAATGTATTGCTGACGGCCGCACTGCTGATATCCGGTACGGCACACGCTGGTGCCTACTCCGACAGCCTGTCCGATTGCATCTCCGGCAAGAGCACGATGGACGATCACGCTGTCCTGGTGCGGTGGATGTTCGTGGCCATGTCGAAGCACCCGGCGGTGTCATCCCTGGTGACGTTGACCGACGCGCAGGTCGATCAGGCCAACAAACAGATGGCCGAACTCTTTACTCGCCTGATGACGGTGACATGCAAGGACCAGGCAAAGCTSGCGCTGAAGAATGAGGGTGGCATTGCGGTGCAGCAGGCGTTCCAGAAGTTGGGGCAGCAAGCTGGCGCGGAGCTGTTTATCGATCCTAATGTCGCCAAGGGCATGTCCGGTATGACGAAATACTTCGACACGAAGAAGCTGGACGAACTGAGGAGCCCGTGAGCGTAGCGGCTGGCGTCGAACCTCAGTTGAAAGATGTGCGACACCATAACCGCCGTTGACGGATCTTTGGGGGAAAGATTGGATAACGCAGCTTTTGAGAGTGTCTTTGACGAGGTTACGTCCGCCCCTTTGCTGGGCCGGGGATTCATTCGGCGCGGAAGGGCCTTCTTCGCAGAGATCATGGGCGTGCAGATCGGATGGGTGCGCGGAGGCGGACGGCTCGCCTGGTCAGGAAATGTGGCGCACTGCGTTTGTTTTCGGCATGCGTTCCTCCGTGACAAAGAAGGGCGAGTTCCGGCTACGCCGCCTGGTCTCCCTGAGCAGTATCCATGGGTCTTCAATCCCGAACTCCTGCCTGGAAGTACGCAGGAGGACTGGCGGTTTGACGCGACCCGACTCATGGCCCTCCCTTACGGCCGATATACGTTCGAAGGGCTTACCGAGGCGACGGTCCGAAAGGACTTGGAGGCGCGACTGGCCGCCCTCCTGCGATACACCGAGTGGGCTCTCGGCCTCACCCTGTCGGACGCTCGGGAACAGCTACTCCCTTATGCAGCCGAATACTGGGTGGCACGGCATTGGTTGGAGGACTATGCAGCGGAGGCCGGACCGTGATCAGCATCGAGCAGGAATCCAGCCGCGATTCGCTGGGGAATTACCGATACCGTATCTACAAAGACAAGATACTGGTCGCCCGCTACTGGCACGATTTTCGCGGCGAGGAACACGGCATCCAATTCGTGAACGGAACAAGTGACCGATGGCCCGTCGGTCGCATGACCGATTTCCTCGAAGGGGGTGGCCCAGAGCCGCTTGTGCTGAGCGAGCGCGGCCTGGCTTATCTGGATCAACGGACGTAAGCGCTACGGGCGGGTATTGGCCGGACGCGCACTGGCACTGCTACGCTTCGGCATCAAGCGGCTTTTGTGGAGACGGTCCGTTGAAAACGATCGGGATGCTCGGCGGCATGTCCGCCGCCTCCACGCAAATCTATTACCGGCAATTGTGCCGGCTAACGAGCGAGCGGCTCGGCGGCCTTCATTCGCCGGAGCTGCTCATCCGCTCGCTCGACTTTGCGGGTATCGAAGCCCTCCAGGCCGCGGGAAACTGGGATAAGGCCGGCGACATCCTCAACGCGGAAGCGATGGCGCTCGAGCGCGGGGGTGCCGGATTCCTTATCCTGGCCACGAACACGATGCATAAGCTGGCGGACCGGATGATGCGGGGTGTCTCGATCCCCCTGCTGCACATCGCCGACGCCACGGCGGCAGCGGTACGGAAGAGGGAACGACGTCGGCCCGGACTGATCGCGACCGCTTTCACCATGGAGCAGTCGTTCTATCTTGACCGCCTGGTGGCGGCGGGACTCGATCCCATTGTTCCCGAGGCTGCCGATCGTGCCGATGCACACCGGATCATCTACGAAGAGCTTTGCCGCGGTGTCACGACGAGCGAGAGCGAGGCTCGCTTCATTGCCATCGCCGCCCGGCTCGTCGAGCGGGGTGCGGACGGCGTGATTCTGGGATGCACCGAGGTGGGTATGCTGCTCAATCAGGAAAACGTATCCGTGCCTGTGTTCGACACGACCCTGATCCATTGCGAGGCCGCTTTGGATTTCGCTGGAGTATCCAATGACTAAAGTAAAAGTTGCAGGTTTCGGCGTCTCGCTGGACGGTTTCGCTGCGGGAGCATCCCAGCGTTTAGAGAACCCGCTTGGCCTGCGCGGGCCCGAACTTTTTCAGTGGTTTTTCCCAACGCGGACGTTTCGCCAGATGCAGGGAAAAAAGGATGGCGAAACCGGTCTCGACGACACGTTCGCCCGACGCGCGATGGAAGGTTTCGGTGCCTTCATCCTCGGGCGAAACATGTTCGGTCCCATTCGTGGCGAGTGGCCGGACGAGGAATGGAAAGGCTGGTGGGGTGACAATCCGCCTTATCACGCGCCGACGTTCATACTGACGCATTACCCGCGTCCCTCCATCGAGATGCTGGGCGGGACGACGTTTCACTTTGTCACCGAAGGCATCGAGGTCGCACTGCAAAGGGCGCGCGAGGCGGCAGGCGCGAAGGACATCAAGATCGGTGGTGGCACGGAGACGGTGAGGCAATATATCCAGGCTGGCCACGTGGATGAGATTCACCTCGCTTTAGCTCCCGTGGTGCTTGGCCAGGGGGAGGCGCTGTTCAGTGGCCTTGACCTGCACGCTCTGGGTTACCGGACCGTCGAACATGTTCCGACGGAACGAGCTACGCATATCGTGCTCGCGAAATAGCGTGCGCCGTCGAAAGGGCTCTGAACTCTAAAGCGCCGATAGCGTCCAAGTGACTTGCCTCGCCGAGCCTCGAAAATGCTTTCGGTTTGTATTCCTAAACGCAAGCTTGTGCGTTTCAGCCATGACCAGGGTTTCGAATCCGACATTGTCAGTAATGGTGAAGTGCACATGGAAGACCTGAACATCGCGGAGATCCTGTCCGAAGACGGCCGCGTTCGCTTTAGATATGCGCGCTACCTGTCGGAGGACGGAACCCGATGGATTCGCCACGGCCGCTTCGAGGCCTATCACGTCAATGGCGCTGTCGCGTCAGAAGGTATGTTCGTCCACGGGGTGGAGCAGGGCGACTGGCGGGACTATTACCCGAATGGGCAGCTTGCGGCACAGGGCGTGTATCAGGACGGGGAAGAGATCGGCGATTGGCAGTTCTTCGATCAGAACGGCGCTCCCTCGGACGATGCCGGAGAGCCGTCATAGCGCCAAACGTGGACCAGGCACCGCTTCCTTAACCCCAGAAACAACAAAGCCCCGCATCGCTGCGAGGCTTCGTCTATAATTGGTGCCCAAGAGAGGACTCGAACCTCCACGGTTTTACCCGCTAGTACCTGAAACTAGTGCGTCTACCAATTCCGCCACCTGGGCAGGTGTCCCGAAGCATCGCTGCCCCGTGAGCCGCGTAGATTAGGTAGGTCTGGGAAACTTGTCAACGATTTTGCACACAGGATGTGAAACTATTTCGCATCCACCTTCAAAGGTCCTTACGTGACGAAGAAAAACTCAGGTTCGGGAGCCGATCGCGGTCCCCGTAAACCCAAGGCCAGCCGCCCCGGCAAGGCGTTGGACAAGARTCACTCGTCGGCAGCCGCCGTCGTCGATCCCCACGCCGACCGGGAAGCTGCGCTTTACGACCAGCCGATCCCCAGCCGCGAAGCCATCCTCGCGCTGCTGGACGACCGCGGTGAGCTGCTTTCGGAAGAGAGCATCGCCCACGCCCTGCGTCTGTTCACCGACTACGAGATCAACGCCCTGGGCAAGCGCCTGGGCGCGATGGTCCGCGACGGCCAGCTCCTGCGGAACCGCAAGGGCGACTACGCCCCGGCCCAGAAGCTCAGCCTGATCCCGGGCCGCGTCATCGCCAATGCCGAAGGCTACGGCTTCCTGCGCCCGGACGAGAGTGGGGAAGAAGATCTCTACCTGTCGCCCGCGCAGATGCGCAGCGTGCTGCACGGCGACCGCGTGCTCGCCAGCGTGGTCGGTATCGATCGCCGTGGCCGCCGACAGGGCGCCATCGTGGAAGTGCTCGAGCGCCGTTCGCCGCGCCTGGTTGGGCGCGTCGTCATCGAAAACGGCGTGACCCTGGTCGAGCCGGATGATCGCCGCCTGCACCAGAACATCATGATTCCCGCGGGCCGTGAGTCCGGTGCCAATTCCGGCGAGATCGTGGTCGTCGAGATCACCGATCCGCCGACCCCGCACCGCGGTCCGATGGGCACGATCCGCGCGGTCCTCGGTCAGCGCCTGCAGCCGTCGCTGGTGGTCGAAATGGCGATCGCCAGCCACGACCTGCCGCATGAGTTCCCGGCGCAGGTCGTCCGCCAAGCCGAGGAAGTCGAGCCGAAGGTCACCTCCGAAGAGCGCAAGGGTCGCGTCGATCTGCGCAAGCTGCCGCTGGTCACCATCGATGGCGACGACGCTCGCGACTTCGACGATGCCGTCTATGCCGAGCCGCTGAAGGATGGCGGCTTCCGCCTCGTCGTCGCCATCGCCGACGTCTCGCACTACGTGCCGGTCGGTACGCCGCTGGACGTGGAAGGCTACAACCGCAGCACCTCGACATACTTCCCCGGCTTCGTCGTTCCGATGCTCCCGGAGACCCTTTCGAACGGTATCTGTTCGCTCATGCCCAAGGTGGAACGCCTGTGCATGGTCTGCGACATGGAGATCGACGAAGAAGGCGAGGTCAAGCGCTCGAAGTTCTACGACGCGGTGATGTTCTCGCACGCACGCCTGACCTATAACAAGGTTTGGCAGGCTGTGGGCGAGCGCAATGCCGATGTTCGCCAGGAAATCTCCGATGTGCTCCCGCACATCGAAGCCCTGCATCGCCTGTACAAGGTGATGGCCAAGGCGCGTAAGCGTCGCGGCGCGATCGACTTCGAAACGCCGGAAGTGAAATTCCGCATCGGTCCGGCGGGTGATGTCGAATCGATGGGTGCGTCCGATCGTAACGACGCGCACAAGATGATCGAAGAATGCATGATCGCCGCGAACGTGCAGGCGGCGCGCTACCTTACCAAGCGCAAGATCCCCGCGCTGTATCGCGTGCATGCACCGCCCCCGGCCGAAAAATACGAAGACCTCCTGCGTTTCCTCAAGGAGTTCAAGCTGAAGATGCCACCGGCGGGCGAAGTCACGCCGGCCGATTTCTCGGCCTTGCTAAAGCGCGTGCACGACCGTCCCGAGGCCGAGCTCATCCAGTCGGTGCTGCTGCGTTCGCAGAGCATGGCGATCTACCATCCGGAGAACCAGGGTCACTTCGGCCTGGCGCTGGACGCGTATGCGCACTTCACCTCGCCGATCCGTCGCTATCCCGACCTGCTCGTGCATCGCGCCATTCGCTATGCACTGACCAAGGGCAAACCGGCCGATTACGTCTATAGCGAAACGCAGATGGCGGCTATGGCCGTGCATTGTTCGCAGCGCGAACGTCGTGCGGAAGAGGCCGAGCGCGATGTGGACGAGCGCTTCAAGTGCGCCTGGATGGAGAAGCACGTTGGCGAGGAATTCGCCGGCACCATCACCGGCGTCACGTCGTTCGGTCTGTTCGTCGAGCTGTCGGCGTCTCGCGTATCCGGTCTGGTGCACGTGTCGCAGTTGCCGAACGACTATTACAAGTTCGATCCGATCCGTCACCTGCTCACCGGTGAGCGCACGGGTTCGACGTATCGCCTCGGCGACTACGTGAGCGTGCAGGTGCTTCGCGCCAGCCTGGAAGACCGCAAGATCGACTTCCGTCTGGTTGCGCGTCTGGCCCAGTTGCCGAAGCCGGCACCGAAGGTCGAGGTAGCTGCTCCGGTCGCGCCGAGCTCGGGTATGGCCAAGGCTGGCAAGGCCATCGGTCGCGCCGCGAAAAAGGCGATGAACAGCATCTTCGGCAAGAAAGCCAAGGCCCCGGTGGCCGTCGAAACGCCGGCAGCGCAGGCTCCGGCCCCCGCGCCGGCATCGCGTCGTCGTGCCGCCGAGCCTGCAGCGAGCGAGCAGAACTCGTCGAGGCCGCCGCGTCGTCGTTCTTCGGCACAGGCCCCGACTCAGGAGCAGTCCGCTCGCGGCGGCCGGTCGGGCCGCGGCGAATCATCGGGCCGTGGCGAACAGTCCGCACGCGGTGAACAGTCCGCGGGACGGTCCGCCACCAAGAAAACCGCGGCGAAGAAGACCGCCGTGACGAAGCAGTCGACCCGRCAGGCGCCGGTCGCCACTTCGGAAACACCGGCACCGGCCAAGAAATCGGCCCGGCGTCGGTCGCGTAAACCCAGGAGCAAGCCAGAAGCATGAGTGAGTCATGGATCGTAGGAATCAATCCGGTCGAAGCGGCTCTCACCAACGACCCCGATCGCGTCCGCAAGGTTCTGGTCGAGCAGAAGTCGAAGAATGAGCGTGTAAACGAAATCGTCTCGATGGCGCGCAAGCTTGGCCTCGTACTTGAGCAGGTGAGCAAAGAGCAGCTGGAGAAGCTCGGTGGCGAAGCGCGCCATCAGGGCGTCATCGCTCTCTACCAGACGCCGCCGTTGCGCGACGAGACCCATTTGCTGCCGCTGCTTGAAGCAGCGGGTGCGAACGCCTTCGTGTTGGTGCTCGATGGCGTGACCGATCCGCACAACCTGGGTGCGTGCCTGCGCAGCGCGGCGGCGGCGAACGTCACCGCGGTCGTCGTGCCGAAGGATCGCGCGGTCGGCATCACGCCGACCGTTCGTCGCGCCTCGGCCGGCGGCGCGGACAGGGTGCCGCTGATCGCAGTGACCAATCTGGCGCGTGCCCTGGGCATACTCAAGGATGCCGGCGTGTGGATCACCGGTCTGGCCGGCGACACCGACAAGTCGATCTACGACCTCGACCTCAAGGGTCCTACCGCCCTGGTCATGGGCAGCGAAGGCGATGGCATGCGTCGTCTCACCCGCGAAAATTGCGACTTCCTGGCGAAGATCCCGATGCCCGGTGACATGGAGAGCCTCAATGTCTCCGTCGCCACCGGCGTCGTTCTGTTCGAGGCACTGAGGCAGCGAGGAGCAAAGCGATGAGCAGCATGGCTTGGCATGACTGGACCGGTCTGGTCGGCGTGGCGCTGGTGTTGATCGCGTTCTTCCTGCTTCAGGCACACAAGCTATCGGGGCAAGGCTATACGTACCAGGTGATGAACCTGGTCGGTGCTTTCGGCATCCTGCTGTCGCTGATCTTCGGCATGTTCAACCTCCCTGCCTTCCTGCAGGAGATGGCCTGGTTCCTGATCAGCGTCTACGGCATCGTCCGTGGCGTGCGGGCACGGAAGGCCGCGGTGATCACGCCCGACAGCCTGCCCTGAAGAGCGGCGGGTCAGCGGCGGGTTACACACCCTCAGTATAATGGGGGCAGATCGGCGCAAAGCCGGTCTGCCCGTGGGGACGACCCCATGGCGCGCAGTATCTCCGCGGGGACGACCCCGCTTCTGCGGAGCCACACCATGTATTGGTTCGTGCTTGTTCTGGCAGGTCTCTTCGAGATCGCCTGGGCCGTTGGCCTGAAATACACCGAGGGCTTTACGAAGCTCATTCCCAGCGTTCTTACGGGCACCGCCATGCTGATCAGCATCGTGCTGCTGGCGTATGCGACGAAGAAGTTGCCCTTGGGTACCGCTTATGCGGTATGGACCGGCATCGGCGCGGTCGGTGCGGTGACGCTCGGCATCATCCTGTTCGGCGAGTCCGCGCAGCCGTTGCGGCTGCTTTGCGTCGGGTTGATCGTGGTGGGGATTCTTGGGTTGAAGCTGACGGCTTGATCCGGGCAAGAGCATCGCCGATGAATCGGCTCCCACATTTGAATCGGCTCCCACATTTCTGCTGTTTGTGGGAGCCGCTTCAGCGGCGATGGGTGCTCGCGACACCCTTAGACTACTTACGGCCGATCAAAACTCCGGATTGGCCGTCGTATCCTTCTTGATCCGCGGCGCGACCAGCGGCTCACCGTTCACCACGAACCACACGTTCTCCGCGATATTCGTCGCATGGTCACCAATGCGCTCGATGTTCTTCGCCATGAACAACAGGTGCGTGCACGGCGTGATATTGCGCGGGTCTTCCATCATGTACGTGAGCAGGGCGCGGAAGACCAGGGTGTATTCCTCGTCCAGGCGGGCATCTGCTTTCCACACTTCATAAGCGGCTTCGGCGTCCTGGTCGTGGTAAGCCTTGAGCACGTCGCGCAGCTCTTCGATGGCGAGCTCGGCAAGGTTCGCGAGGCCGCCAACGACAGCGATCGGCGCTACACGGCTAAGCGGAATGGAACGCTTCGCCACGTTGGCGGCGTAGTCGCCGATGCGCTCGATGTCCGCGGCGATGCGCAGCGCGGCGAACACACTACGCAGATCGCCGGCGATCGGTGCGCGCAGGGCCAGCAGGCGAACGACGTCCTGGCTGATTTCCTGCTCGAGCGAGTCGATGGCTTCGTCGTTGTCGACGACGCGCTGGGCAGCGCGCTCGTCACGGCGCTGGACCACGTCGATGGCGGCCTCGAGCTGGGCGACGGCGAGTTCGCCCATCTTGACGATTTCGCCGGTGAGGCGCTTCAGTTCGTCGTCGTAGCTCTTGATGATGTGCTGGTGCGGAGTGTTCATCGCATGCCTCGTAGGGGGGCTTAGCCGAAACGGCCGGTGATGTAGTCTTCGGTCTGCTTTTTGTTCGGCTTGGTGAAGATCTTCTCGGTCCGGTCGAACTCGATCAGCTCACCCATGTACATGAAAGCGGTCATATCCGAGCAGCGCGCCGCCTGCTGCATGTTGTGCGTGACGATGACGATGGTGAACTGGCTCTTCAGCTCTTCCACCAGCTGCTCGATGCGGCTCGTGGCGATCGGGTCGAGTGCCGAGGTCGGCTCGTCCAGCAGGAGCACTTCCGGCTTCAGCGCGATCCCGCGGGCGATGCACAGACGCTGCTGCTGACCACCGGAGAGGCCGAGCGCGCTCTGCTTGAGCTTGTCCTTCACTTCGTCCCACAGCGCGGCACCACGCAGGGCTTGCTCCACGCGGCCTTCCATGTCCGTGCGGTTGAGCTTTTCGTGATGGCGGATGCCGTAGGCCACGTTCTCGAAGATGGTCATCGGGAACGGCACAGGCTTCTGGAACACCATGCCGACCTTGCTGCGCAGGCGGTTGAGCGAGTACTTCGGGTCGAGGATGTTCTCGCCATCGAGCACGATTTCGCCGCTCGCACGCAGGTTCGGGTAGATAGCGTAAATGCGGTTGAAGATGCGCAGCAGGGTGGACTTGCCGCAGCCGGACGGACCGATGATGGCCGTGACCTTCTTCTCCGGCACGTCCATGGCGATGCTCTTGAGCGCGTGGAACTCGCCGTAATGGAAGTTGAGATCGCGCACGGTCATCTTCGCCGGCACCTGGCCGAGATCGACGTCCGACCCATGGGGCGAGGTGCCGAAACCCGGCTTGGAGGCGACTTCGTTCATGTTAGTCATGGGACACCTTGGAGCGCGAGAATACAAAGCGGGCGACGAGGCTGAGCGCCAGCACGAACATGGTCAGGACGAACGCGCCGGCCCAGGCGAGGGTGTTGATGTCCGGGCTCGGGTCCTTCGTGTATTCGTAAATGACTTGCGGCAGGCTCGGCATCTTGTCGATCGGGTTGAACGTCATGAAGTTGTTGCCGAACGCCGTAAACAGCAGCGGCGCCGTTTCGCCACTGATGCGGGCGAGGGCGAGCAACACACCGGTGACAATACCCGACCGCGCGGCGCGGATCAGGATCTGCACGGTGAGCTTCCACTGCGGTACGCCGAGCGACAGCGCGGCCTCGCGCAGCGTACCCGGCACCAGGCGCAGCATTTCGTCGGTGGTGCGCACGATAACGGGCAGGGCGATCAGGGCCAGCGCGATACCGCCGGCGATACCGGAGAAGGTGACGTCGCCATTGGTCAGCCACTTCGAGGGCAGCACGACGATGGTGTAGACGAACAGGCCCAGCACGATCGACGGCGCGGACAAGAGGATGTCATTGAGGAAGCGGATGGTCGGACCGAGTTTCGAGCGGCGCGAATATTCGGCCAGCCAGGTTCCCGCCATCACGCCGATCGGCGTGGCGATGAGGATGCCGATCACGTTGAGGATCAGGCTGCCGACCATGGCATTGGCCAGGCCGCCTTCCTCGCGGTAAGCGGTGATCTTGGTGAACAGCGCGGGCTTGAGGCCGGCAATGCCCTGGCTCAGCGTCTCCCAGAGGATCCAGGCCAGGAAGAGCAGGCCGATGCCGGTGGCAACGACACTCAGGATCATCGCGACGATGTTCTTGATGCGGCGCGTGGTGTAGAGCGAGGCGGACATCAGGAGCCTTCCTTCGAAGCCAGGCGGCGAAGCATGAGGCGAGCGATCGTCAGCACGATGAAGGTCACCACRAAGAGCAGGAAGGCGATCGCCATCAGCGCCGACTTCTGCAGGCCTTCCGCCTCACCGAACTGGTTGGCGATGGTCGAGGCGATGGAGCTGCCGGTCTCGAGGATGGACGGCGTGAACTTGAACGTGTTGCCGAGAACGAAAGCCACGGCCATCGTTTCGCCCAGCGCACGGCCCAGACCGAGGAAGATGCCGCCGATCACGGCGGTGCGGGTGTAGGGCACGACGATGTCCCAGACCACTTCCCATGTGCTTGAACCCAGCGCATAGGCGGACTCCTTCAGGCGGGTGGGCACGGTCTGGAAGACCTCACGCATCACCGAAGAGATGAACGGGATGATCATGATGGCGAGCACCAGGCCCGCCGTGAGCACGCCCGCGCCGAAGAACGGGTATTCGCTGGAGAAGAACTTGGCGATGAACGGTACGTGCTGGACCAGCCAGGAAATCTTGCCGTCCGGCGGATCCGCGCTGAGATTGTTCATCAGCCACGGCTTGATATACGTCGCGACGAACGGGGCGAAAATGAAAAGGCCCCACATGCCGTAGATGATCGACGGGATGCCGGCGAGCAGCTCGATGGCGGAACTGACCGGACCGCGCAACCAGTTCGGTGCGATCTCGGTAAGAAAGAGGGCGATGCCGAAGCTGACCGGCACAGCGAAGATGAGTGCGATGAGCGCGGTGGTCACCGTGCCCATGACCGGTACGAGGGCGCCGTACTGGTTGTTGGTCGGGTCCCAGGCAGAGCTGGTCAGGAAGCCCCAGCCGAAGGTGGCGAACGCATCACGACCCAGCCACAGGGTGGACGCCGCCGCGCCGACCAGTGACACCAGGACGATCAGGGCGCAGGTCTTGAGCAGCCCTCCGAACAGGCGGTCGTTGCGCGTATCCCTCGCGTTGCGCGCCGCTTCCTCCGCACGCGCGGTGGTAGGAGCGTTGCTGCTGACGGTCGCATGCATGATGAGTGCGTTTCCCCGGGCCTATGCAAAAGTGTGGGTCGCCGCTCCCTGGGG
>NZ_JBFUIT010000104.1:0-12143 GCF_056401735.1 Luteibacter sp. P4_D7_3 | reverse complement strand
GCCCCGTATCGCCGCGCCGATGCCGCTGACGATATCGCCTCCGAGCAGCGCGCCGGTTCGACCGGGCTGGACACTTCGGCGCAGCTCGCCCACCGGCGTCGCGACGATCGGTAAACCTGCCGCCATGGCCTCATGCGCCCCGATGCACATACCCTCGTAAACGGAAGGCTGAACGTACAGGTGCAGGCTTTGCAGGTAGGCAGGAATGTCGGAAACCCAGCCGACCAGCCTGACCTTGTCCTGCAAGGCGAGCGACGTAATAAGGTTCTGCAGATCGTCGCGAAGCGGTCCGTCGCCCGCAATCGAAACGTCGAGCCGATCGTAGATGTGCGGATCGTCGCTGCGGATGCGATCCACCGCGCGAATGAGAAGGTCGTAGTTCTTCTGCGGATGAAGGCGGCCGGTGCTGCCAATCCGGAGCGGGCCCGTTCCATCCCAGCGTGGGATCGGTGTCGTCGGAGAGGCGGGATTGAACACCGGCCAGATCGCTATCCTGTCTTTCTCGACGCCCATCGAATCTTCAAGGTATAGCGCGACGTCGCGCGAGTCGGCAATCCATAACTTGCAGCGGCGCTGGTTTCGGCGAATGTGCGCCTTCGCGTCGGAGCTGTGCTTCCAACTCACGACAGGAATACCGAACATCCCGGCAACGATCTGGCCGACACGCGTCGCCTGGCTCAGCGAGGTCCAGATCAGGTCAGGTGGGGATGCACGCACCGCTTTGGCATATCTGTAGATGCTGCCGAACTTTGAAGCCTCGTGGTCGGACAGAAGCGTATAGGGAACGCCCGCCTCGATCAGCCTCGGCTCGGTCAGGCGATCGCGAGGCTTGAGCGCGAAGACATGAATGTCATGGCCGAGATCCATGATCACCTTGGCGATGTCCGGAATGATGAATTCGGCACCGCCACCTTCAAGGCTCGTAACTACGTAATGAATGCGCATAGGGAGTCCGCGATATCTTGAGGGGGTGAGTGCGGCCGGATCGCACTTCTGCTCGCCTGCGCTGAGCCCTCGGTCGCGAATGACTCCGCCGTTTACAGTCTGGTCATTCGAAACTACGCGGCGTAGGTTTCATGCAGGTTTCGTGGCGCGTGACTTTCGTGGGAAATGTTCTCCCTGTCGATGTGTTTGACACTATTAGACGGGGACATTGGGTGACACGAGCGCGTAAGCGAATACTAAGGTGCCCGCAAAGCGCTGCCTGGAAGGCCTCGGGAGGCAGTGCGGCATCGACGCCGCCGCTTGCATCATCGTCTCGAGCAAGCGGGTAGTGAGGTTTTCGGTGAACGATCCTCATGAGAAGTTTCGCATCCCGGCTTGGCTATACTCCGACGTTATGTGCCCAGGGGGCACGTCTCGTTGGTTGCCAGGGGAGATCGGATGCGCGCACGTCGCCTGCCATTGTCCATGTTCGTGGTGCTCGCACTGGCGGGAGGAGCCGCACACGCCGCCGACGACACCACCCGATGGAAACACGAGGCCCAGGCCGTCACCGTCCAGCGCGATGACTGGGGTATCGCGCATGTGCACGGCCACACGGATGCCGACGCCGTGTTCGGCATGGCCTATACCCAGGCGGAAGACGACTTCAATCGCGTAGAGACCAACTACCTGACCTCGCTCGGCCGCACGGCCGAAGCGGAGGGCGAGTCGGCCATCTGGCAGGACCTTCGCCAGAAGCTCTTCACCGACCCGGCGCAACTCAAGGCGATGTACGCGCGAAGCCCTCGCTGGCTGGTCGCGTTGATGGACGCCTGGGCCGATGGACTGAATTACTACCTCGCGACGCATCCGGATGTGCATCCACGTGTGATTACCCACTTCGAACCGTGGATGGCGCTGAGCTTCAGCGAAGGCAGCATCGGCGGGGATATCGAGCGCGTGTCGACGAGGGGATTGCAGGCCTTCTACGGCAAGGATCCGGCAGGCGCGCTCGCGCAGTTCACACCGCCTTCCAGTTGGGAGGAGCCGACCGGCTCGAACGGCATCGCCATCGCACCGAAACTCACCGCGAACGGACACGCGCTGCTGCTTATCAATCCGCACACCTCGTTCTTCTTCCGTTCCGAACTGCAGATGTCGAGCGACGAGGGCCTCGATGCGTATGGTGCGGTTACCTGGGGACAGTTCTTCATCTACCAGGGTTTCAACAAGCATGTCGGCTGGATGCACACCTCCACCGGTGCCGATGTCGTCGATGAATTCGCCGAGACCATCGTGCAGAAGGATGGCAAGCCGTTCTACCGCTACGGCAAGGAACTGCGCGCCGTGACCTCGCGCGAGATCGTCGTGCCATATCGCGCGGCGGACGGCACGCGCGCCGCACGCACCTTCACGGTCTATGCCACGCACCATGGTCCGGTCGTGCGCACGGAGGGCGACAAGTGGATCGCCATCGCCCTGATGAACAAGCCACTCGAGGCCCTGCAACAGAGCTGGCTGCGCACCAAGGCGAACGATTACGCGGCTTATATGAAGGTGGCTGAGCTCAAGGCGAACTCGTCGAACAACACGATCTATGCGGACGACAAGGGCAATATCGCCTACCTGCATCCGCAGTTCATCCCGAAGCGCGACGATCGGTTCGACTATACGAAGCCGGTCGATGGCAGCGATCCGGCGACGGACTGGCAGGGACTGCTGCCGCTGGACAAGGCGCCGCGTCTGTTCAATCCGCCCACCGGCTGGATATTCAACACCAACGACTGGCCGTACTCGGCGGCAGGTCCCGACAGCCCGAAGCAGGCCGACTTTCCGCGATACATGGATGCGGTGGGCGAGAATCCTCGTGGCCTGCACGCGACGCGCGTGCTCACCGGGCGTCGTGACTTCACGCTTGCCTCGCTGATCGATGCCGCGTTCGATTCTTACCTGCCGGCGTTCGCGCGGCAGCTGCCCATCCTCATTGCCGACTACGACGCGTTGCCCGCAGGCGACCCGCTGAAGCAGAAGCTCGCCGGACCCATCGGCTTGCTGCGGACCTGGGATTACCGCTGGGGTATTGCCTCCATGCCGACCTCGCTGGCCGTCTTCTGGGGCGACATTCTCTGGGACAAGGCCAGCAAGCTGGATTCGGAGGAGGGGCTGTCGGTCTACGACAGGATGGCGGAGAAGGCCGGTCCGCAGGTGCGCCTGAATGCCCTGGTCGAGGCCACCGACCGTCTCGAGCATGACTTCGGGAGCTGGGGCGTGCCCTGGGGCGAGGTGAATCGTTTCCAGCGCGTGGACGGTGCCATCGTGCAGCCCTTCGACGATGCGAAGCCGAGTATCCCGGTGCCGTTCACGTCGTCGCGGTGGGGCTCGCTAGCTTCGTTCGGCGCCCATCGCTGGCTGGGGACGAAGCGCTATTACGGCACCAGCGGCAACAGCTTCGTGGCCGTCGTGGAGTTCGGCGACAAGGTGCACGCGCGTGCGATCACGGCGGGCGGAGAAAGCGGGCATCCCGGGTCGCCGCACTTCAACGATGAAGCGGAGCGTTACACCACCGGCAATCTGCGGACGGTGTACTTCTGGCCCGAGGAACGGCAGGGGCACATCGAACGGACCTATCATCCGGGACAGTGATGAATCGATCAGGGGGCGGCATGGCTAAGTTGGCGGGGTGGGGCAGGGCGTTTGCATTCGCAGGTTGCATGACGATGGCCTGCGGTTCGTTCGCGGCAGAGCCATCGGCCACGTCAAAGCCGGCGGACCACCCCTGGCTGATCAAGGGCGATCGCGTCTTCGACGCAGGCAGCGAACAGACCCATGCGGGTTGGGTGGTACTCGTTCAGGGCGACAAGATTCTCGATGTCGGGCCAGCCGGGAAGATCGCCGCGCCAGCCGGTACCCAGACCATCGACTTGCCCGGCACGACCATCCTCCCCGGCCTCATCGACGCGCACTCGCACATCTTCCTGCACCCGTATAACGAGACGCCCTGGAACGACCAGGTGATGAAAGAGACGCTCGCCTTCCGCACCGTGGAAGCCGTGAAGCATGCTAACGACACACTCATGGCGGGCTTCACCGCCCTTCGCGATCTTGGCACCGAAGGCGCGGGCTATGCCGATGTAGACGTGCAGCGTGCCATCGATAAAGGCGTGATCCCCGGGCCGCATCTTTTCGTCGCCACGCGGGCCACGATCGCCGCCCATTGTTATGGGCCCGGCCCGCTTGGATTCCGCGACGACATGGACATTCCGCAGGGCGGCATCCCGGTGAGCGGGCCGGCGCAGATGCTGGATGCCGTGCGTGACCAGGCGGCGCACGGCGCGGACTGGATCAAGCTCTACGCCGATTACCACTGCGGCAAGGCGAAGGGCTCCGTGCCGACGTTCACCGAAGAGGAACTGAAGGCGGCGGTGGACGCCGCGCATGGCATGGGCCTGCCGGTGGCCGTGCACTCGACGACGGCCGAAGGCATGCGTCGCTCGGTCATGGCCGGCGTCGACACCATCGAGCACGGCTACGACGGCACGCCAGAAGTCTTCGCGCTGATGAAGCAGCACGGCGTCGCCTACATGCCCACGCTCGAAGCCAGCGCGGCCACGTCGGAATACTTTGGCGGCTGGAAGCCGGGCGATCCGCCGACCGAATCCATGCAGAAGGCGGCGCGCGCGTTCAAGCTCGCGCTCGGTGCCGGCGTGACCATCGGCAACGGCAGCGACGTCGGCGTCTTCACCCACGGCGACAACTACAAGGAGCTCGCCTGGATGGTGCGCGATGGCATGTCACCCGCGCGCGCACTCCTCGCTGCCACTGCTGTCGACGCGAAGGTGCTTCGCCAGCAGGATCGCATCGGCCAGCTGAAAGCGGGCCTCGACGCCGACATCATTGCGGTGCCGGGCGACCCCACGCAGGACATCGGCACGCTCGCGCACGTCGCCTTCGTCATGAAGGGTGGTGTGGTCTACAAGCAGTCGTCGCCTCAGCAGTCGTCGCCTCAGCAGTCGTCGTCTCAGTAGACATCGGCCGTCTCCCGGCCGCTCGGCTTGACATCGATCGGCTCGGGATCCGACGGTGGGTCGCCCTGGTCCGGCCCCGGCTCGCCATCGGCGAGCGGGATGTCGATTAATTCGCCGGGACGGCGCCCCCAAGTGCCCTCGGCGGTGTCGTAGTAGCCGGGCGACCAGTTGTGGCGGCGGGCGTTTTCCATATCGCGGAGCGTCTCGAACTGCACGCGGTACGGATAGGAGTCAAAGGAACCGTTGGGATTGTCGATGCGCATGGTGATGCCTCGGATCGCGCAGAAGTCGCATGCCCGCCCGTCGCGAACTGCCGCGCAGGCTGGGTTTTCATTGGTTGGATGCACGCCGCGGATCCTTCACGCGGGGCAAATAAACGATGCGCCGCTGCGCATTAACGGCGCGTCGTTTCCTTGATGGATCAGCGTAAAGGGATCGTTACACCGTGAGCTTTTCGCTCAACGTCCACAGCCGTTCCACCGCCTCCGGGTCGATCGCCCAAGGACGCACGCCGACATCGTTGCTGACACGACCCGGTGTGTTGTCCGCGTCGACCAGAATTGGCGACACCTCGACGTCCTCGCAATACACGCCACCCATGCCGTCGAGCTGAGGGCTCGTAGCGCACCAGACGCTGGTCGCCGCGCCCTGCGGCACGCTCTTGAATCCACGAGCAAGATCGACCACCGGGCGGCCTTCGTCGTCGATCGCCCCGCGAGCGCGCAGGTCGTCCTCACTCATATGTCGAATGAGATCGGTGATGATCGCGCCGGGATGCAGGGCGAAGGCGCGGATGCCGTCGGCTTCGCCACGCTTGTCGACGCCGAGCGCGAACAGCACATTCGCCGTCTTCGACTGGCCGTAAGCCATCCACGGGTCGTACTCGCGGCGTTCGAAGTGGGGATCGTCGAAGTCCACGCCGGCAAACCGATGCCCGCGAGACGACACCGACACCACACGCGCGCCGTGAGCGCGCTTCAGGGCAGGCCAAAGCCCTGTCGTCAGCTGGAAGTGCCCAAGGTGGTTGGTCGCGAACTGCATTTCGTAGCCACGTGCGTCGCGGGTCAACGGCATCGCCATGACACCGGCGCTGTTCACCAGGATGTGCAGGGGCTCGCCACGGGCGAGGAAGCGCTCGACGAAGGCGTCGATCGAAGCGGGGTCGGCGAGGTCCATGGGCTCGATCTCGACGTCGATCCCTTCGAGGGTCTTCCGGGCCTTGGCCAGGTCACGGGCGGGGACGATGATCCGCGCTCCGGCGGCACGAAGCGCCCGGCTGGTTTCGGTGCCGATGCCCGAATAACCGCCGGTAACGATGGCGGTCTTGCCGGTCAGGTCGATACCGGCGAGCACCTCGTCCGCCGTACTGGCCATGCTGAAACCGGAATGGATGGGGGTCTGGACGCTGGACATGGGGATCTCCTCGTAGGGTCCGGACAAGGTTAGGCCTCGCCATCCGAACGATGAATGCTTGAAAGTCCGTCATCCATGCTCAATCGTACGGGCATGGCTGACGATCCGATTTCCGAGGTACTGAGACTGGCCGATGTCGAGTCGGTGGTCTCCGGCGGCTTCACCGCAGGGGGCGACTGGGCAATTCGCTTCCCGCCGCCGGACAAACTCAAGTTTTTCGCCGCGCTGCGAGGCGGGTGCTGGCTGCGCCTGGACGAAGGCGCGACGGTGCGGATGGAAGCGGGCGACATCGTCCTCCTCGTCGCCGAGCGCGGCTTCGTGCTGGCCAGCGATCTCGCCCTCCCGCCGGTCGACGCACGTGAGGTGTTCGCCGGTCGCACCACGCCGATCGTGGCGCTGGGCGAGGGCGATGACATGCTCCAGATCGGCGGCCATGTCCGTTTGCATCCGACCTACGCGCCGATGCTGCACGAAGCCCTGCCGCCGATGATCCACGTGCGCGGATCGGCGCCGGAAGCGGTGACCATGCGCTGGATCCTCGACCGGATGGTTGAGGAAAGTCGTGGCGATCTGCCCGGCTCCGGCATGGCGAGGACCCAGTTGGCCCACCTTCTGTTCGTCCAGATTCTCCGCGCCCACCTGTCGGCGGGTGGCCCGCTACAGGCCGGTTGGTTGCGTGCGGCGGCCGATCCTCGCCTGGGCGTGGCGCTGCGGATGATGCATGGCGAGCCTGGCAAGCCCTGGCGTCTCGACCAGCTGGCCAGTGCGGCGGCGATGTCGCGGACCATCTTTGCTTCCCAGTTCAAGGCTGCCGCGGGGGTGGCTCCTCTGGCCTACCTGGCGCGGTGGCGTATGAGGCTTGCGGAACGCGCCTTGCGCCAGGGCGACGTTCCTGTGGCCGTGCTGGCAAGAGACCTTGGGTACGCGTCCGAGAGCGCCTTCAGTCACGCGTTCAAGCGGATTGTCGGGGTTTCGCCGAGTCGTTATGCGGGGGTGGCCACCTCTGTCTAGAGGGTCCGATTTGAGGTCAGGGCTTCATGTGGGAGCCGGCCATGCCGGCGATAGGGCTGCGGCTAAGCCGCTCCGTTGGCTTTTCGCCGCTGAAGCGGCTCCCACATGTAAGAGTTCGCTACAATCGCGTTTTGCCCAGCTCGCGATGCCGGCTCCGGGAGAAACCATGCACGTCCAACCAGAGACCCGCGGATGATCGACGGCACCCTGTTCGTGGTCGCCGCGCCCTCGGGAGCCGGAAAGTCCACGCTCGTCAACGCCTTGCTCGAGCGCGAGCCGGACATCTCGCTGTCCATTTCGCATACGACGCGGCCGCCGCGCGTGGGCGAGGAATACGGACGCCACTACTTCTTCGTGGAGCGAACGGACTTCGAGAGCGAGATCGCCGAGGGCATCTTCCTCGAGCACGCCGAGGTGCACGGCAACCTGTACGGCACCTCACGCACCGTGGTCGAAGGCAAGCTCTGCGAAGGTGCCGACGTGCTCCTGGAGATTGACTGGCAGGGCGCGCGGCAGGTGCGTAAGGGCAAGCCCGACTGCGTCAGCGTCTTCATCCTGCCGCCGTCGCGCGTGGAGCTGGAGCGCCGCCTGCGTGGCCGCGGCTCCGACGCCCCCGAGGTGATCGAGCGTCGCCTGTTCAACTCGCGCGAGGAAATCGCCCACGCGCACGAGTTCGACTACATCATCGTCAACGACCGTTTCGAGGACGCCCTGGCGGACCTCCAGGCGATCGTTCGCGCCGTCCGCCAGCGCACGCCTGCGTCGGCTCGCCGCCACGAGGCGCTGATCGAGGAGCTTCTCGCACCATGACCGACGACGCCATCGTCCGCGTACGCGGACTGACCACGGTCCTCAACGGCAAGACCATCTTCGACCATCTCGATCTGGACATCCCCCGCGGAAAAGTCACCGCGATCATGGGCCCCAGCGGCACCGGCAAGACCACCCTGCTCAAGCACATCACCGGGCAGATGCGCGGCGACGCCGGGACCATCGAGGTCGACGGTGAGAACGTGCCTTCGCTCTCTCGCGAGAAACTCTTCGAGTTGCGCGAGCGCATCGGCTACCTGTTCCAGAATTCGGCCCTGCTCACCGATTTCGACGTCTTCGAGAACGTGGCCTTTCCGCTGCGCCAGCACACCGAGCTACCCGAAGAGCTGATCCGCAACATCGTGCTGAACAAGCTCGAGGCGGTCGGTCTGCGCGGTGCGGCGCGGTTGTCGCCCACGGAACTGTCCGGCGGCATGGCCCGGCGCGTCGCCCTGGCTCGCGCCATCGTCTTCGATCCCGCGCTGATCCTCTACGACGAGCCCTTCGTCGGCTTGGATCCGATTTCGCTCAACCAGGTGCTCCTGCTCATCCGCACGCTCAACCACACGCTGGGCATTACGTCCGTGCTGGTAGCGCATGAGCTGGCCGCCGTGCAGAAGGTGGCCGATCACGTGTACCTCATCGCCAACGGCAAGGTCGTCGCGCAGGGTGCGCCGGCCACGCTGGCCAGTGACGGCTCGCCGTGGACCGCGCAGTTCTTCGGCGGGAAGATCGACGGTCCCGTCCCGTTCCAGTATCCCGCCGGCGACTACGCCACGGCGCTCGGTTTCCCAGGAGGCAAGGCATGACGACCGCCAGGAATGACAATGTCGTCGTCCGCAGCCTCACCCAGATCGGCGCCTGCGGGCTTTTCCTGCTGACGATCCTCGCGGCGATTCCCCGTAGCTTCCGCCACGGTCGCGAAACCGTCCGGCAGATCTGGTTCGTCGGCGCGATGAGCCTGACCATCGTGATGACCTGTGGCCTGTTCGTCGGCATGGTGCTCGGTCTGCAGCTGTATGACGTGCTCTCGATCTTCGGCGGCACCTCGGCCACCGGGACCGTCGTCGCTATCGCGATTTATCGCGAGCTGGGTCCGGTGGTGACGGCGCTGCTGTTCGCCGGGCGTGCCGGCACCTCGGTCACCGCCGAGATCGGCCTGATGCGCGCGACCGACCAGCTCGACGCCATGGAGATGATGGCGGTCGATCCCATCGCCTACGTCATCGCCCCGCGTTTCCTCGCCGGCGTGGTCGCGCTGCCCCTGCTCGCCGTGGTGTTCTGCGCCATGGGCGTGTTCGGCGGCCATCTGGTTGGCGTGACCTGGCTCGGCATCGACAACGGCACGTTCTGGTCGAACATGACCGCCACGGTGGATGTCCATAAGGACATCATCGACGGCGTGCTGCTCAAATCCTTCGCCTTCGGCATCGTGGTCTCCCTGATCGCGGTGTTTCAGGGCTACACCACGCCGCCCACCAGTGAAGGCGTCGCTTACGCGACAACCCGCACGGTGGTCGCTTCGTCCATCGCCATCCTGGCGCTGGACTTCGTCCTCACCTCGTTCCTGATCTGAGGCACCGGAGACCCGCCATGACTGTCCATTCCTTCTTTACCCGTTCGAGGATCGCGCCGTGACCCAGAGACGTTCCTATGCCTTCGGCACCGGCCTGTTCATCGTGCTCGGCTTCGCCGCCCTCGCTTACCTGGCCACGCAGACCACGTCGGTCGCCAACGCCAGCCAGGGCTCCAGCTACACGGTGGAAACCCACTTCGCCAACATCGGCCAGCTGAAGAACCGCGCGCCGGTGAAGATCGCCGGCGTCCGCGTCGGCTCCGTGCAGGCGATCGAGCTTGTTCCCGGCAAGGAAGAAGCCAAGGTCACCCTGTCCATCGACGACCGCCACAAGGACATCCCCGAGGATTCCGTGGCCACGATCTTCACCAGCGGCCTGCTCGGCGACCAGTACGTCGGCATCCAGTTCGGTTTGTCCAAGACCCCGGTCAAGGAAGGTGGCGAAATCGGCCTGACCCGTCCGGCCCAGCAGCTGGAAGAGATGATCGGCAAGTTCTTCGGTGGCGGCAGCGCCCCGGATCGCCTGGGTGGCACGTTCCATGTCACCGGCAACTTCACCAACGTCGGTGCCCTGCAGCCGGGCGCGGCGGTGAAGATGGCCGGCGTGCCCATTGGCAGCGTCGACGCGGTGACGATCAAGCCGGGYAGCAGCGAAGCCACGGTGACTCTTGCGATCGACAAGCGCTACTCCCAGATACCGGATGATTCGGCCGGCGCGGTGTTCACAAGCGGTTTGATCGGCAGCCAGTATGTTGCGATCCAGCCGGGCGGCTCGCCGACCTTCCTCGCCGAAGGCGACCAGCTGATCCTCACCCAGTCCGCACTCCAGCTTGAAGACCTGATCGGCAAGTTCCTCGTGAACGGCTCGCCGAGCGACAACAAATCCGGTGGCGCCTCGGGCGGCACCCAACCCGACAACTCCGGCAAGAAATAAGGCCGGAATCCAGGAGACATCGCATGTTGCGTCAGCTTTCCCTTGCCATTGCTCTGGCCGTCGGTGGCGTCATCGCCGCCCCCGCGTTTGCCCAGGACCCCGCGCCGGCGTCCGCCACCCAGGGTCCCGGCCCCGAGGCGATCGTGCAGACGATCTCCGATGACCTTGCCAAGGCCATCGAAGGTCACCAGGCCGAGCTCAAGAACGATCACGAGAAGCTGATCGCGGTCATCGACGACACCTTCCTGCCGCACTTCGATATCGACTACGCGTCGATCCTCGTGCTCGGCCAGAACGCCAGCAAGGCCACCCCGGAGCAGCGCCAGCGCTTCGCCAAGGCCTTCTACAACTCGATCACGCACCGTTACGCCGAAGGCCTGCTCAACTACACCCGTGGCCGCGTGAAAGTCCTTCCGTTCACCGGCGATCTCAACAACAAGCGCACCGTGGTCCGCACGCAGGTCATGCTCGACGACGGCAAGTCGGTCTCGGTCGACTACGCGTTCCGCAAGAGCGCCAGCGGCGACTGGAAGGCGTATGACGTGATCATCGAAGGGATTTCGTACATCTCGAACTATCGCAACCAGGTCGACGCCGAGATCAAGAAGGAAGGCCTCGACAAGCTGACCGCCGACCTCGAATCGAAGGGCGGTGCCGCGATCGACGATATCCAGAAGGATACCGGTGGCGCCAAGGGCGGCGCCCAGAAGTGATTCCGGCGTCGTTCTCGCTGACGACCACGGCACCGGGCACCCTCGGCGTGTCCGGTGCGTTGACGTTCGCCACGGCGGCCGGCGCGCTCGAAACGGCCCGTGCCGAGCTCGACCGTAGCGGCCAGACCACGCTCGACCTCAGCGGCGTCACCCATGCCGACAGCGCCGGCCTCGCCACGCTGCTGGCCCTGCTGGCGCATGCGCGCACGAAGGGCAAGACGCTCGTGGTGACCCACACGCCGGAAGGCCTGCAGGCGCTGGCGCGCGTCTCAGGCGTCGAAAACCTGCTCTAACGCCAACGCCAGATCCCGGCTCCTGCCTTTGCGTGTGTGTAGGAGCCGATTCATCGGCGATCGGCTGCTTGCCTCGACCTACCAACTCACGCGGCCGCTTGCGTGAGGGGTGAGGCGCAGAGCCTTCGGCGCCCCGACGTAGCGGCGCAGAGCCTTCGGTGCCCACCCTCGCTGCTCAGACACGTCCTCCGCGTTCCGTACCGGAAAGGCCGCTGCGCGGCCGTGTACTTATTTGGCCTACGGCCGCTCCACTTGTGCGGAACTCGCCTCGAGGGTGGCCACCGAAGACTCTCCCCAACCCTGAGGTTCGCGTGGGTCGAGCGAAAGCGCGGCAGCATCGTCGTCAGGCTCGCAGGCAAGCAGGCACGCCGGTGGAGGCGCAGACGCGAGTAAGGCGTTCCGCTACCGGTTGCCCGCAATCGCTTCCGCATCGGCTGGGTGTTC
>NZ_JBFUIT010000103.1:0-12203 GCF_056401735.1 Luteibacter sp. P4_D7_3 | reverse complement strand
GCCGAAACCCTGCTGAAGAAGGAAGGCTGCGACGTTCTGACCGCAGTCGATGGGTTCGAGGCGCTGGCAAAGATTTCCGACCAGAAACCGAACATCATCTTCGTCGACATCATGATGCCGCGCCTGGATGGCTACCAGACCTGCGCGCTGATCAAGAACAACGCCCAGTTCCGCGGGACGCCGGTGATCATGCTGTCCTCCAAGGACGGTCTGTTCGACAAGGCGCGTGGCCGCATCGTGGGCGCGGAGCAGTACCTTACCAAGCCTTTCACTCGCGACGAACTCCTCGGCGCGATCCATCGCTATGCGACGGCGAGCTGATTCAAATCCGCTTAACGACGTCCAGGGGGACGTGTGGCAAACATTCTGATCATTGACGACTCGCCCACCGACGTACGCGTGTTCACCACGCTACTGGAGAAGGCGGGTTTTTCCGTCTCCAGTGTCGACAACGCCGAGTCGGGCATCGACCGCATCCGTGCGAGCAAGCCCGACCTGGTCATCATGGACGTCATCATGCCCGGCATGAATGGCTTCCAGGCCACCCGAACGCTGAGCCGGGACCCGGCTACGGCGGACGTGCCCGTGGTGATGATCACGACCAAGTCCATGGAGACGGACCGCGTATGGGGGTTGCGCCAGGGCGCGAAGGCCTTCATCACCAAGCCGGTGAACGAGAAGGAACTGCTCTCGACCATCGCCAGCCTGCTGCCGAACAAGCATTGAGGGCGCCATGAGCGAGAACGCGGCACTTACGCCTTTCGAACTGCTCGCCCACTACGAGCGCGCCTGCCTGGCGCACTCGGCGGGCGCGCCCGAACGGGTCGAATCGCTGGGCCTGTGGCGTGGCATCGGCTTCCGTATCGGTCGCCGTGCCTTTGTCAGCGGTATCGAAGAGATCAACGAACTGCTCGCCGTGCCGCCGCTGACCAACGTGCCGGGCACCCAGCCCTGGCTGATGGGCGTGGCCAACGTGCGCGGCAACCTCGTGCCGGCAATCGATCTGGGCCGTTTCCTCTTCGACGAACGCACGCCTTCATCCGAGCGTACGCGCCTGCTGCTGGTTCGCCAGCACGGCGGTACGGTGGGCCTGCTGGTCGACGAAGTGTTCGGCCAGCGCACCATGGACGAGGCGCAGCGCGGTACCGGCAGCGAGGAACACGATCCGCGCCTGGCGCGGTTCGTCGCGGAAAACGTACAACTGGGCGAGCAATCGTTCGGGCTTTTCAGCATGAGCCGTCTGGCTCGTGCGCCGGATTTCCGGCAGGCGGCGCTGTAAAGCGTCTCCACGGGGGACGGGACGGCCGGGTGGCCGCCCCGCAACAGGATCGGCGAGGGCGGTAAACGCTCTTGCGATGGGAACGGAGGGGCGGCCAGTGCGGCCGCTTCGTCATGCCGACGACCTCATTCGGGGCGCCGGTGACTAGCTTTGCCAGGTTTGGTCGAGGTGAGTATGAGCACGACAACAGGGGGCGCAGGCCGGGAACGTGGTTACACGATGGTTATCGTGGCCCTGCTTCTGGCTATCGGTTTGGCGTCGGTCGACTTCTGGTGGCTGAACATCAAGAACGGTGAGGATCGCGAAGCCATCGCGCTGACGACCCAGGTGCAGGTGCTTTCGCAGCAGACCGCGAAGTACGCACTCGAGGCGTCCGACGGCAACCGCGACTCGTTCCGCGAACTGGCGGCCACGCGCAACACCATCGATTCGGCGGTGCAGCGACTGGTCAAGGGCGATGAAAAGACCGGCATGCCTTCCTATGCCGAGAACGACGCGACGCCGTCCGGCCGCTCGGTGGGCGCCCTGGCCAACGCCTGGCACCAGCTCGATGCGGATATCGGCAAGATCCTGTCGAACAAGGACCTGGTCCTGAGTTCCGGTGAACGCGCCGACCTGTTCTCCAAGCAGATGCCACTGCTGAACTCGCGCACGGACGAAGTGCTCAACATCGTCCAGCAGAAGAACGCTTCCTCGGAGCAGACCTTCACCATCGCCCGCTGGATGCTCATGGCCGATCGCATGATCCGTCGTGTGCAGGAAATTCTGCAGGGTGGTGATGGCGCGCAGTCTGCGGCCGACGGCCTGTCCCGTGACGCGCAGCTCTACGGTGCGGTGCTCAAGGGCCTGATCGATGGCAATGCCGACGGCGGCGTTCATGCGATGACCGACACGAACGCACGCAAGATCCTCGAAGGCATGCAGACCTCCTGGGGCGACCTGGTCGACCCGGTGGCCCAGCTGGTCGCGGCATCGCCCAACCTGCAGGACGTGAAGCGCGCCGGTAACCAGGCCTCGCTCGACTCGCAGACCGTGTTGCTCCGCGCGAACGAATCCGCGGACCAGATCGCCAAGAAGTTCCGTCTCTTCCCGAACGTGGGCTGGGGTCTGGTCGGCGCACTGGCCACGGTGGCCTTCGCGCTGCTGCTCGTCGTCACCCTCGTGCGTGACCAGCGCCAGCGCCTCGAGAGCACGTCTGAACTCAACCAGCGTAACCAGACCGCGATTATGCGGTTGCTGGACGAGATGGGTACGCTCGCCGAAGGCGATCTGACCATCAAGGCCACGGTGACCGAGGACATCACGGGCGCCATCGCGGACGCCATGAACTCCGCGGTCGACGAGATGCGCAACCTCGTGACCACGATTAACGAGACGGCGGTTCGCGTCTCGGCGGCGGCACAGGAAACGCAGGCGACCGCCATGCACCTGGCCGACGCGGCGGAACAACAGGCGCAGCAGATCACCTCGGCGACCTCGGCCATTAACCAGATCGCGACCTCGATGGATACCGTGTCGAAGGATTCCGCGGAGTCGGCCGACGTGGCGCAGCGCTCGGTGCAGATTGCATCGCGCGGCGCGGAAGTGGTGCGCGAGACGATTCAGGGCATGGACTCGATTCGTGACCAGATCCAGGAAACCTCGAAGCGAATCAAGCGACTGGGTGAATCGTCCCAGGAGATCGGCTCGATCGTGGAACTGATTAACGACATCGCCGAGCAGACCAACATTCTCGCACTCAACGCAGCCATTCAGGCGGCCTCGGCCGGTGAAGCGGGCCGCGGTTTCGCGGTCGTCGCGGACGAAGTGCAGCGCCTCGCTGAGCGCTCGGCGAGTGCGACCAAGCGAATCGAAACGCTGGTGCAGACCATTCAGTCCGATACCAACGAGGCGGTCAGTTCGATGGAACAGACCACCGCCGAGGTGGTGGCCGGTGCACGACTGGCCGAGGATGCGGGTACCGCACTGGGCGACATCGAGCGCGTCTCGAACGATCTGTCGGCGCTGATTCAGAACATCTCCGCGGCGGCACGCCAGCAGTCCGCTGCGGCGACCGACACCTCGGCAACGATGAACGTCATCCAGGAGATCACGTCGCAGACGTCGTTGGGCGCAAGCCAGACGGCGGAATCGATCGGCAACCTGGCCCAGCTCGCGAATGACCTGCGCCTGTCCGTCGCGAACTTCAAGCTGCCGGGCTGATGCAGTGAGACTTCAAGACCATACCGATTTCACCACGCTGCATTGGGTCAAGGCGGAGCTCGACGACGCCCTGTCCAAGGCACGCCAGGCCCTCGAGTCGTATGTCGAGGATTCTCGCGACGCCTACGTCATGCACACCTGCGCCGCCGACCTGCATCAGGTCCACGGCACGCTGCGTATGGTCGAGCTCTATGGCGCCGCGATGGTTGTCGGCGAAATGGAGCAGTTGGTTGCCGCGCTCATCGACGACCGCGTCGCTCATCGTGATGACGCCTATGCCGCGCTGATGCGCGGCATGATGCAGATGCCCGACTATCTCGAGCGTTTGCAGAGCGGCCATCGCGACGTGCCGATCGTCCTGCTGCCCTTGCTCAACGATCTCCGCGAGAGCCGTGGCGAGCAGTCGCTGCACGAGTCCGCGCTGTTCACGCCCAACCTCGACACCATGCTGCCGATCGGTGCACCCGGTGCGAGCGACCCGGCCGTGGCTGAGGCGCATCGCGCCGAGCTGGCCGAGTTGCGCGTGCGTTTCCAGCAGCAATTGCTTGCCTGGTTTCGCGGGCAGGGTAACGAACGCCAGTTGCTCGGCATGCGGGCTACCCTCGATGCGATCGCCGCGCGTTGCTACACGATCGCCGGCCGTCGCCTTTGGTGGATTGCCGCCGGCGTCCTCGAAGGTCTCGAGCGCGGCGTGTTGCGTGCCCACGAGAAGGACGTTCGCCAGCTGATCGGTCGTGTGGATCGTTCGATCCGCGAGCTGGTGGAAGGCGGTGAGGAAGTGCTGCTCACCGGCGAATCCGACGATCTCGCGCGCAAGCTTCTGTACTACGTCGCCCAGGCCAAGACCGGCAGCGACCGTATCGAAGAGCTGCGCCAGACCTATCGCCTGGATGGTCTGCTTCCGCGGGCCGCCGAGCTGGAACACGCCCGTGGCTCGATGTCCGGGCACAACCGCGCGCTGCTGGACACCGTGTCGGCCGCGATCAAGGAAGACTTGTTGCGGGTCAAGGAATCGCTCGATCTTTTCCTGCGTCGTCCCGATGGCGATCCCGCGCAGCTCGGCCCGCAGGCTGATGTGCTTGACCGCGTCGGTGACACGCTGGGCATGCTCGCCCTGGGCGTGCCGCGTCGCGTCGTCGGCGAACAGCGTCGGATCCTCGGCGAAATCGCCACGGGCCAGCGCTTGCCGGACGAAGAGTCGCTGCTCGACGTCGCCGGCGCACTGCTATACGTCGAAGCCTCGCTGGACGACCACATCGAACGTCTTGGTGCGGAAGGCGAGGGCGAAACACAGGTTTCCGACTCGGGCCCGTCGCCGCTGCCGCGTAGCGAGGCACGCCACATCCTTTCCACGCTGATGCGCGAAGCCACGGCCAACACCTCCAAGGTGAAGGACGCGATCGTCGCTTTCGTGGAATCCTCGTGGGACCACGCTCAGCTCGAGGGCACGCCCGAACTCATGGGCGAGATCGGCGGCGCCATGAACATGCTGGGCGCTCCGCGTCCGGCCGAGCTGGCCGATGGCATCGGCCTGTTCATTCACCGCGAGTTGCTCGGTGACCGGCGCGTGCCCAACAGCGCGCAGATGGATCGCCTTGCCGATGCGCTGGCCGCGCTCGAGTATTACCTTGAGGCGGCACGTGAACATCGCGGCGGCCTCGAGCACATTCTCGACGTGACCCAGCAGAGCCTGGCCGAACTCGGCTACTGGCCGGTACCGGTGGTGGAAGCCCCGACGCCGCTGGGCGAAGCTGCCCTGGAGTCGATCGACACCACAGCCATCGAACACATTGCCGTGCCATCGACCAGCGTCGATGCGGGCGAGACGGTCTCCAGTTTCGCCGACACGTTCGACCTTCTCGACGAGCCGCCCACCCAGGCGGAGATCGAAGCGGTGCAGGCGCATGCCAGCGAAGCCGTGACGCACGACGTGGCAGCCGCCGCGACGGGCGAGGAAGACTGGGTCGAGATCGAAGAGGAAGTCGAGCAGGAAGTCGGTGGCAGCGGCAATGCCGAGTTCGCCGGGTTCCAGATCACGGTGGACGGCATCGACGACGAGATCCGCGAGATCTTCCTGGAGGAAACCGAGGAAGAGATCGGCAACCTCCTCGCCGCGCAGGAGGCCTGGCTCAGGGATCCGGAGCGGATCGAGGCACTGGTGCCGATCCGTCGTTCGTTCCACACACTGAAGGGTTCCGGTCGCCTGGTCGGCGCCCGCCTGCTGGGCGAATTCGCCTGGAAGGTCGAGAACATGCTCAATCGCGTGCTCGATCACACGATCACGCCGCACGACGGTGTGCAGGCGCTCATCCGTCATGCGGTCGACGCACTGCCTCAGCTCAAGTCCGCACTGGAAGGCGAGTCCACGCCGGGCGCACCGATCGCCGCCATCATGGAGACGGCCGATCGCCTGTCGATGGGCGACAGCGCCTTCGTCGAAGACATCGCCAAGAGCTCGGTCCACACGGTTCGCACCAAGGTCAAGCGTCGCGTGCCGCGCGACACGATCGCAGCCGTGCCGACGGCGGCTTTCGCCGGTTACGGCCACACGCCGTCGGAGCCCGTCGAAGCGACACCGATGGATCCGCCGTACGTGGCTCCGCCGCTGCCGCCGGTCGACGCGGTGCTGCTGGATATCCTGCGCACCGAGGTGGCCCAGTACCTGCACGTGATCCGCGCCAACCTCGCGTTGGCCGGTGACGGCGAGCTACCGGTGGACGATGGCCTGCTACGCGCCGTGCATACGCTGCACGGTGCCATCGGCATGGTCGACATCCCCGTGCTCATCCAGGTACTCGCGCCGCTCGAAGGCCTGATCAAGCGCGTCCGTGCCAGCGGTGTGCCGCTGCGTCCGGCGGGCGTCGATGCCCTCACCGACGCGGCCGACCTCGTCGACCATGTCATGGAGCAGTTCGACGCGCCGGATCCGCGCGTGCCCGACGTGTCCGTGCTCGCTGCGCAGATCGTCGCGTTGCGTGACGAACAGCCGGAAGCAACCGTCGCTCACATCCTGTACGAGCCGGATCCGCAGCCACTGGACGATGAAGCAACGACGTACGCGCCGGTCGCGCCGGTCGCGCACGACGACACACCGGTGACATTCGAGGATATCCAGGCTGTCGACGCGTTCGAAGTGGTCGAAGAGCCTGAGATCGTTGACGACATCCGCGTCCATGACGAGCTTCCTTCGTTCGAAGAAACGCCGGTCACGATCGATAGTCCCCTCGACGCCAACGACTCCTTTGACGACATCACGTTCGATGAGGCTGAGCTGGAGGCACTGCTGCGCGACACCTCGCCGTCTGCCGGGCATTTGCCGGTAGCCGAAGAGCCTGTCGCCGAGGACGTTCCGGTGGCTCAGGTCTCGCTCGAGGCTGAGCTCGAAGCCATGCTGGCCGGTGAGCTGGCCGCTCGTGAATCGGCCGCGGCCGAACACGCGCAGCAGCATGTCGTCAGCGACACTTCCAGCAACGAGACCGAAGAGGCGGAAACCCTCCCGGGCATCGAACTCGATCCGATCGAAACGTCCGACGCGACGGCCGACCTCACCGCCGAGCTGCTCGCTTCGTTCGAAGGCTTCCAGATCGACAAGCCCGAAGGCGACGTCAAGCCGATCCTCAAGTACGACGCGGAAGAAGATGCCGCGTGGCGTTCGCTTATCGGCGGTCTTGCCGATGACGCGGCGAGCCCGGAGGAAGGCGGCGTCGAAGAGGTCATCGACGAGACGGCGTCGGAGGAAGAAGGCTTCCTCGCCGACGAGGCGTTCGCGCTGGATGCGACGCCGGCGGAACCGCTTTCCGCCGAACACACCGAGCTCACCGAGCTGGCCGATATCGACGAGACCGTGGATGCCACGGCCGACGTTGTCGAACCCTCGGTCGAACCGTCGGATGAGCTATCGAGCGAGCCGGTGGTCATCGAAGACCAGTCGCACGAGCCCGTCGCCGCACCCGTTCACACGCCGGTCGACGAGCCTGTCGTGGCCATGGTGCCGGAGCTCTCGCCGTACGCGGATATCGATCCCGATCTCCTCGAAGTCTTCGTCGAAGAAGGACGCGAGATCCTCGACCACGCGGATGGCGCCCTCGCCGCATGGCGTATCGAGCCGCAGGTCGCGGAGCACGTGACCGCCCTGCAGCGAGACCTGCACACCCTCAAGGGCAGCGCGCGCATGGCCGGGCTGGCTGTGGTGGGCGATCTTGCCCATGCCATGGAGGCCCTGCTCGATGCGGTGGCCGGTGGCCAGCGCGACAGCGATCGTCCGTCCATCGAAGCGACCGAAGTCGGCTTCGATCGCCTGCACGGCATGATCCAGAGCATTGCACTGGGTCGAGCCATTGCGCTCAACGACGCCGATATCGAGCCATTCGCACGCCTCGCCGGTGCACCGATCGCACCGGATACGCTTACCGCCGAAAGCTACCGCGAAGAGCGCGAAGCCGCGATCATCACGCCCGAGCCTGCACCGATCCCCGGCTTCGAACCGCTGGCCGAGGTCGACGCGATTCCCGYCCTCGAGCGCGACCTGCCGGAGTTGCTGCCGGAGTTCGAGGAGGAAGAGCTTCAGCGTTCGTCGCAGGAACAGATTCGCGTCCGCGCGGACATGCTCGATACGCTGGTGAACCATGCCGGTGAGGTGTCGATCTACCGCTCGCGCCTGGAACAGCAGACGGCCAGCTTCCGTTCGACGCTCACCGAGCACGAACAGACGGTCAGCCGCCTGCGCAGCCAGCTGCGCATGCTCGAAATCGAAACCGAAGCGCAGATCATCGCGCGCTACCACCAGGAGCACCGCGAAACGGGTGCGACGAACTTCGACCCGCTCGAGCTCGATCGCTTCTCGCAGCTGCAGCAGTACTCGCGTGCACTGGCCGAGTCGGTGTCCGACCTTGTGTCACTGCAGACGATCCTCGACGAGCTGACCCGTCAGTCCGAAAACCTCCTGCTCCAGCAGCAGCGAGTGAACGCGGAGCTGCAGGAAGGTCTCATGCAGACGCGCATGTTGCCGTTCGACGCGATGGTGCCCAACCTTCGCCGCACGCTGCGCCAGGCCGCCGGCGATGTCGGTAAGCGGGCCCAGCTGGTGGTGGAAGGCGCCAACGGCGAAATGGATCGCAACATGCTCGACCGCATCAAGGCGCCGTTCGAGCACATGCTGCGCAACGCGGTCGCCCACGGCATCGAGTCGCCGGACACCCGCGAGGCCTCCGGCAAGAACCCGGAAGGCACCGTGCGTATCCAGGTGTCGCGCGAAGCGACCGAAGTGGTCGTTCGCCTGTCCGACGACGGTGCCGGCATGGACCGCGACGCGATCCGCGCCAAGGCGATCGAACGCGGCCTGCTGCGTCCGGAAGCCCGTGTCTCCGACGACCAGATCTTCCAGCTCACCCAGGTTCCGGGTTTCTCCACCGCGGAGAAGGTCACCCAGGTGGCGGGGCGTGGCGTCGGCATGGACGTGGTCGCGAACGAGATCAAGCAGCTCGGCGGTACCCTCGGCATTGAATCGCAGAAGGGTGTCGGCACGACCTTCGTGATGCGCCTGCCGTTCACCCTCGCGGTGACCCAGGCCCTGATCGTTCGTATCGGCGAAACCAACTTCGCGATCCCGATGACGTCCGTACATGGTGTGGCGCGCGTTGCTCCCAACGAGCTCGCGCACCGCATGGCCGACGAGAATCCGAGCTTCGATTACCTCGGCGACGACTACACCATCCATGACCTGCCGCAGCTGCTCGGCGTGCATGTCATCGCCTCGCCCGAAGAAGGTGATGTCCCGCTGCTGCTCGCCCGTTCGGGCGACCTGCGTGCCGCGATCCGTGTCGATGCCGTGCTCGGCTCGCGCGAAATCGTGGTCAAGCCGGTCGGTCCGCAGGTCAGTTCGGTGCCGGGTATCCTCGGCGCGACGATCATGGGCGACGGTTCGGTGCTGATGATTCTCGACCTCGCGCCGATGGTGCGCCACGGTGTGGCACGCCGCGCGTTCGAAGCCGAGGCGGCGGTGCCGCACGCACCGCGCGTGCAAGACGAAGTCCGCGTGAAGCCCCTGGTCATGGTGGTCGACGATTCGATCACGATGCGCAAGGTCACCGGCCGGGTGCTGGAACGTCACGAGTTCGAAGTGATGACGGCGAAGGACGGTGTAGACGCTCTCGAGAAGCTCAACGAACGCGTACCCGACCTGATGCTGCTCGACATCGAAATGCCGCGCATGGACGGCTATGAACTGGCGACGCAGATGAAGGCGGATGAACGCCTGGCGGGTGTGCCGATCATCATGATCACCTCGCGCACCGGCGATAAGCATCGCCAGCGCGCTTTCGACATCGGTGTCGACCGCTACATCGGCAAGCCGTACCAGGAGAACGACCTCATCGTGCAGATCAATGATGTGCTCGGAGTGACCCATGGTTGATCGCGAGCCGTCGGTCGCCCTGCTGTTCGACGATGCGGCGCTCGCCGCCCACCTGCGCGACGCCCTCGTCGCGCACGGTGCGCGGATCGTCTATGAGTCGGACCTGGGTGCGTTCGCCGCGGCCGAACTGGTCGGGTCGTCGGCCGATGTGGTCGTGGTCGATCTCGACGATCCCAGCGATGGCGACCTCGACCGTCTCTATGACACGGTCGAAGGGGGGCACCCGCGTCTCGTTTTCAACGACGCCGATGCCAGCCGCAACCTGGAAGGCTGGGACCGCGCCCGTTGGGCCCGGCACCTTGCCGCCAAGCTGGTGGGTGCGAGCCCGATGGATCCGCCGCGCCCCGACGACGCGCGCGCCATCGAGCCGCGCATCGATGCGATCGCCGGCGTGGCGGCTCCTGCCGAGGAGACATTTGACGAACCCCTGGCTGGCGATCTCGCCATCACCGGCAGCCACGGTTATGCCGAGTCGCCGATGGCAACGGCCGAAGATGTCGGCGTCGTTGCCCTTGCTGACGACGACACCCTCGTCGACAGTGCCGATGATCTGGCTGACTCCCTGGACTTCTCCGCGCCGCTGCCCGACGCCGTGGGCGAGGACGAGGACGAGGGCAGCGATCCGGTCAGGCTGGCCGCCGAACTGGAGGCGTTGCTCGCCGATAGCGACCCCGACTCGATCAACGGTTCCGACGGCCTGGAAGATGTTCCCTCGTCGCCGCTGGAACTGACCGAACTGGCGTCGCTCGATCTCTCCGGTTTCGAGGTGGTGGACGATGCACCGCCTCCGGCTCCCGTTGTGGAGCGCGAGTTCGATGTCAGCCAGTTGAGTCTGACGGCGGAAGACGAGGGYACGCCCGCCGTTTCCGCGGGTAGCGAACATTCCCTCCAGATCGAATCGCGCGCCACGGAATACGTGCCGCCGCCGGCTCCGGAGTGGGATTTGGTAGACCACGATACGATCGTGATCGACGCGCCCGTGCACGGCAATGCGGCCGACTTTGGTATCGAGACGGTGAGCGCTGCCGAGTATCTCGCGCAGGACATCGTCGATGACGGCTCGCATGGACTCGAGGCTGGACTGTCGCTTGAACTCGTCTCGCTCGAGGAAGCCATCGCGCCACGCACGGACGGCGACTTCTCCCATGAGATGTTCCTCGAGGGCAGTGCGCGTGCCGTTCGCCGCGTCGTCGCTCTCGGCGGTTCGCGCGAAAGCGAAGCCGCCGTGGCCGCCTTCGTCGCCGCGTTGCCTAAGCGTATGCCTGCCGTGGTCCTGGTCGCCGTGCATCACGACGCGGATGCGGACGGCTTCGCTCAACGCCTTGGCCGCGCACGCGTGGCGAAGGATGGATCGCATACGGAGCACGGCGAGATTCTCGTGGTTTCGCGTGGCACGCACGTACAGATCCGTCGCGACGGCAGCGTCACGGTGCGCGAAGACGGCAGCTCTACTTCCGCGTCCGGTCCGTCCATTGACGGCATCTTCAGCACACTCGCCGGTGGTTTCGGTACCGATGCGCTGGCGATCGTTTTTGCTGGCCGCGGAAACGACGCCGTGGCCGGGTCGCAGGCGGTGTACGACGCTGGCGGCCGTGTCTGGGTCGAGACCGTCGTCGCCGAGGCCGATGCGGGGCATATGGTTGCCGGGATTCGCGAGGAACGCGTGGCCGGCTTTGCCGGCGACGTTCATGCCCTGGCGCAGAAACTGATCGAGGAATTTCCATGAGCGAGCCGTTACCGCGCGAAATCCGCTGCGTCCTTATTCCCAGCGGCGGCGTACGCCTCCTGTTGCCGAACGCCTCCGTGGCCGAAGTGATCACGTTGGCGGGGGTCGAGGCAGTGGCCGACGCACCGGTGTGGCTGGTCGGTCGTATTACGTGGCGCGGTTGGCGCGTGCCACTGGTGCGCTTCGACCATGTCGCCGCGCTTGCGGAAGAGGGCAGCGCGCAGGCGCCGCGTGTGGCGGTCCTGAAGGGCGTGAGCAATCATCCCGACATGCCGTATCTCGCGGTCCTGACGCACGGCTTCCCCCGCCTGACCACGCTGAATGCGGAGCTCCTGCTGCCGACGCACGACGGCCACGAGCTGCCCTTTGGCGTCCGCGCCCGCGTCCTCGTCCGCGACGATACGGCCGTCATTCCGGATCTCGAAGCGCTGGAAGAAACGCTGGTAGGCATGTTCGCCGAGGCTTGATCGGGTTGCGTGTGGCGTTCGGGCACGCCGCGCGGGCCGTAGGAGCCGCTTCAGCGGCGAACCCTCAACACTGATTTCTCAAATGAGGCCTTGCGGTGATCCGGCGAGCGGTTAAAC
>NZ_JBFUIT010000102.1:0-12210 GCF_056401735.1 Luteibacter sp. P4_D7_3 | reverse complement strand
GTCGTACGTCGGCCACGTGGGGATGGTCGACCAGCGGGGCGATCCGCTTTGCCATATGGGCGGCGATCACGCGGTTGCGCTCGAGCACGGGGTCGTCGCGGAAGATATTCATCGTGGCCGTGGCAGCGCGACAGGCCAGTGGATTGCCGGTATAGCTGTGCGAATGCAGGAAGGCCTTGCCCGCCGCGTACTCGGCGTAAAAGGCCTGGTAGACGTCATTCGTTGTGACCACCGCCGAAAGCGGCATGAAGCCACCTGTCAGGCCCTTGGACAGGCACATGAAGTCCGGCGAGATACCGGCCTGCTCGCAGGCGAACAGCGTGCCGGTGCGGCCGAAGCCCACGGCGATTTCGTCGGCGATGAAGTGCACCTGGAACTCATCGCAGAGGGCGCGCAGGCCCGTGAGGTAGGAGGCGTCGTACATGCGCATGCCGCCGGCGCACTGAACCAGTGGCTCGACGATCACCGCGCAGGTTTCGTGCGCATGCCGTTCGAGCAGGGCGCGCATTTCGCCAAGGCGCCGCGCTGCGATTTCTTTCGGGGTTTCGCCCGGCTCGCCTTCGTAGGTGTCGGGGGAGGGCGCCAGTTCCGGGGTCAACAGCAACGGCGCATAGGTCTTGCGGTACAGCGCCACGTCGCTGACCGAGAGCGCACCTAGCGTCTCACCGTGGTAGCTGCCGGTGAGGGCGATGAAGCGGGTCTTCTCGCCGTGGCCCTGGTTGAGCCAGTAGTGGAAGCTCATCTTCAGCGCCACTTCGACGGCCGCCGAGCCGTTGTCGGCGAGGAAAACCCGGTCCAGGCCCTTCGGTGTGATACGGACCAGTTCCTCGGCCAGTTCCACCGCCGGTTCATGCGTGAAGCCGGCGAAGATCACGTGCTCGAGGCGATCCAGCTGGTCTTTCAGGGCCGCCGCGATCCGCGGCTCCGCGTGGCCGAACAGGTTGGTCCACCAGGAGCTGACGGCGTCCAGATAGCGTTTGCCGTCCGCGCCGACCAGCCACGCCCCTTCACCGCGTACCACGGGTACCATGGGCAGGGTTTCGTGGTCGTGCATCTGGGTGCACGGGTGCCAGAGGACGGAGAGGTCGCGCGCGACAAGGGCATCGGTCATCCGCCCATGATCGCCCCCTGCGGCCTTGTCCTCAAGTCGAGAGGTGAGGTGATCGTTTGAAGTGGTTTCGTCGGATCGGCCTGGTTGTCGTCCTGCTGGCGTTCGCTGCCGGTCTGTTCTACTGGTTCATGCCTGCTGGCGTGGCCACGTCGCTTCTCGCCCGCCGGGCACACGGGTTCGTCCTCGACGATGTCTCCGGCACCGTGTGGGACGGCCGGGCTGGCAAGGTCACCACGATCGACGGGCGCGAGCTGGGCGCCCTGACCTGGCACCTGGGCCGTGATGCCATCCTCGGCCGCACCCATCTGGATATGAACCTCGATGGACGTGCCGGCCGGTTCCAGGGGCACCTCGAACGGCCCGACGCGGACCACATGATCTGGACTGGTGTCGACTTCCGTCTGGACGCCACGGCCCTGAGTGGTCCCGCGCTGCCGCCGGAGCTGGTTCCGGTCGGTGTGATCGAAGGCAAGGTGCCGCGCGCCGAACTGCAGGGCAACTGGCCGGTCGCGCTGGATGCCGACATCCTCTGGAAGGCCGCCGCCGTGAAAACGCCCGAAGGCCACATCGCCCTGGGTGCCATCGCGTTGAAAGCCGGTAGCCAGGGCGGCATCCTGCGCGCGACGCTTGCCGATGACGGCCAGGGGTCGTTGTTGGTTCATGCCGCGCTCGCCGCGACGCCACTTGGCTGGCGACTCGATGGCCGGCTGGTGCCGCGCATCGAGGACACCGCGCTTTCCCATCTCATTGCGCGTTTCGGTCCCCTGGGTCGCGACGGTGCCGTCAACCTCCAACGCAAGGCAGGGCTCGCGCCCTCGATCATCACGCCATGACCGACACTCTCGACAAGGCGCTCGCCGCCGCGCGCGACGCCGCCGGCGCGGCCGCCGACATCATCCTGCATTACTGGCGCACGGGCGTCGACGTTATCGTCAAGGGTGACGATACCCCGGTGACCATCGCCGACCGTGAAGCGGAAATGGCCATCCGCGGCATCCTCGCCAAAGCCCTTCCCGACGCAGGCATTTACGGCGAGGAGTACGGTGCCGACGATACGTCGCGCGACTATCTGTGGCTGGTCGACCCGCTCGATGGCACCAAGAGCTTTGTTCGCCGCACGCCGTTCTTCTCGACCCAGATCGCGCTGATGCATCGGGGCGAGCTCGTGCTCGGCGTCTCCTCGGCGCCCGTCTATGGCGAGCGCATGTGGGCCGTGCGCGGACGCGGTGCCTGGCTCGATGGTGAGCCAGTGCGCGTCGCGGCGACGGCATCGATGGCGGAGGCGTCGATCTCGACGGGCAACGTGAAGACGCTGACCGCCGATGCCCGCTGGCATGCATTGGGCAGCATGATTCGCGAAAGCAATCGCATTCGCGGCTATGGCGACTTCTGCCATTACCATCTTCTCGCACGCGGCGGTCTCGATCTCGTGATCGAGTCTGATGTGAACATCCTCGATATCGCCGCACTGGCCGTCATCGTGCGCGAGGCTGGTGGTGTTTTCACCGATATCGACGGGGCCGCCCTGGGCCTGGAAACGCGCGGCGTGCTTGCCGGCACACCCGCCATCCATGCCGCGGCACTCGCGAGACTGACCGGCGCTACAATCGACCGATGAACAAACGTCCGAAAATCCTGGCGACGCGTGATGCACCCGACAGCCATTTCCGCCGCGTGGAAGAGGTGGACCTGGAGTTCTCCAACGGAGAGCGCCGCACTTACCAGCGCCTCAAGGGGGGTGGATTCGGTGCCGTGCTGATCGTTGCCATGCGCGACCCGGAAACCGTGCTGCTCGTACGCGAGTACGGCGTCGGCGTGGACCGTTACGAACTCGGCGTGCCCAAAGGCCGGCTCGATCGCGACGAAACCGCTGAGCAGGGCGCGGACCGCGAGTTGAAGGAAGAAGTCGGATTCGGCGCACGCAAGCTGAAGATCCTCGGCACGCTGTCGCTGTCGCCGTCGTATATGACGCACCTGGGTTATGTGGTGCTGGCTGAGGACCTCTACCCGGAGCGTCTGCAGGGCGACGAACCCGAGGAGCTGGAGGTCGTGCCCTGGCGCATGGACAACCTGCACGAGCTGCTAGCCCGTGACGATGTCACCGAAGGGCGTTCGATCGCCGCCCTCTTCATGGCCCGCGAGTATCTCGCCGGTCGCTACAAGCCGACGTGACCGCCGCGCCCTGCGCCCGTTGGCTCGATCCTGTCTGCGCGATCGCGCAGCGGGCCGCCGAGGCGATCCTGGCCGTCTACGCCCAGGACTTCGAGGTCATCTGCAAGGACGACAACTCGCCGGTCACTGCTGCCGACCTTGCCGCGCAGCGCGTGATCGAAGAAGGCTTGCGTGAACTCGCACCCGGCATACCGGTGATTTCCGAAGAAGCGCTGGCCGCGCCCTGGTCTGAACGACGCACGTGGCGCCGCTATTGGCTGGTCGACCCGCTCGACGGTACGCGCGAGTTCGTCAAGCGCAACGGCGAGTTCAGCGTGAACATCGCCCTGATCGAAGATCATCGCCCCGTGCTCGGCGTGGTGCTGGCGCCGGTCACCGGCGATCTGTACGCCGCGGCGAGTGGCTGCGGCGCCTGGCGTCAAAGCACGCCCACCTCCGAACGGGTCGCGATACATGCCCGGCAGGCCGGTAGCCTGCTCCGCGTCACCGGCAGCCGTTCGCATGCGGGTGTTCGCGCGGCCACGTTGCTCGACCGTCTGGGCGAACACGAAACCTTCGCGCTCGGTTCCTCGCTGAAGTTCTGCGTCATTGCGCGCGGCGACGCGGATATCTATCTGCGCCTGGGCGCGACTTCGGAATGGGATACCGCCGCTGCCCAGTGTGTCCTCGAGGAGGCCGGCGGTGCGGTACTCGATCTGGCCGGCCGGCCGTTCCGATACAACACACGCGATTCACTGATCAATCCCGAATTCATTGCCTGCGGCGACACGTCGATCGACTGGGCCGGGCGACTTATCGATCCGGAGGACGCCGCGTGACGCGACCGGTGGACGAACTCATCGCCATCATGGCGCGCCTGCGCGATCCTGAGAACGGCTGCCCGTGGGACGTGAAGCAGAGCTTCGCAACCATCGCGCCGTACACCATCGAGGAAGCGTACGAAGTTGCCGATGCGATCGACCGCAACGACATGACCGACCTGCGCGACGAGCTGGGCGATCTGCTGCTGCAGGTGGTCTTCCACTCGCGCATGGCCGAGGAAGCAGGGCATTTCGCTTTCGGCGACGTTGTCGCGGGAATTTGCGACAAGATGGTCCGCCGCCATCCGCACGTGTTCGAAGACGTGAGGCATGAAAGCCTCGCGGCGCAGTCTCGCGACTGGGACCGGCTTAAGGCTGAAGAGCGCGCCGCGAAGGGCGGTGAAGACACCAGCGCGTTGGCTGGCATTTCGCATGGCCTGCCGGAATGGCAGCGCGCGGTGAAATTGCAGAAGCGCGCAGCTAACGTCGGCTTTGACTGGCCCGACCATCGTCCGGTATTGGACAAGATGGCGGAAGAGATTGAAGAGGTACGGCACGAGTTCGACAACGGCGCCGATGAAGAACGGCTTGCCGACGAGATCGGCGACGTGTTGTTCGTCGCAGCGAATCTTGCGCGGCATGCGAAGGTGGATGTGTCGCGTGCATTGCGCGGGGCGAACGCCAAGTTCGAGCGTCGGTTTCGCGCGATGGAGGCAATCGCGGCGAGCGAGGGGCGGTTGCTTGCGTCGTATCCGCTGGACGAGCAGGAGGCGTTGTGGGTTCGGGTGAAGCGCGAGGGTGTTTGATTGCTGGCGCGAGCACCCATCGCCGCTGAAGCGGCTCCCACATGACGCATCGCCGCTGAAGCGGCTCCCACATGACGCATCGCCGCTGAAGCGGCTACCACAGGGAGCCTGCGCGCCGCTCTTGTGGGAGCCGCTTCAGCGGCGATGGTTGCTCGTAATGACGCACGAAAAAACGGGGCCGGAGGGCCCCGTTTCCGTCTGACGATTTACTTGCTGCTAGCAGCCGGCGCAGCTGCCGCACGCTGCTGCATACGCGCCTTGAACGCTTCCATGTCTTGGTGACGCTTCTGGTCCTGCGCGAGGTTCTCGTCGAGGCTCTTGCGCAGCGTCGAGATCGCGGCGTCCACGTTCGTCGGCTGCATCTGAGCACGGGCGAGGTGGCGATAGGCGTAGTCGCGCACGCGCGGGTTCTGCGACTTGGCGAGGACTTCGTTGTACAGCGCCGGCAATTCCTTGCTGCGGCCGGTCAGGACGTAGAGGCGCTCGAGGCTGTGCAGGTCGCCGATGACGCCGCCCTGCTCCTTGCCGTGGCCGTGCCTGGCCCACTCGCCGCGGCCGTGCTCACCACCACGACCGTCCTGGCCGTCATGGCCCCACTGGCCGCCATGACCCCATTTCGGGCCCTGTCCAGCAGGGGCGCCCGCCTGGGCGGAGCGTGCGGTCGGAGCCGACGGGGTCTGGGGGGCGGAATCCTGCGCGAACGCGAAGGCGGTGGAGCCGGCGAGGAGCAGGGAAGCGGCACTGGCGATCAGGGTCTTGCGTTGCATAGGTTGTCTCCCGGTTAGGTGGTGCACGGGGAAAAACGTGCCGCCTCGCCACCGGTTGACCGGTTCGTTGCCGCCCGGTCAGCTTCGTGTGAAGAAATGAGAAGGTTGCAACCTTTTTCGGGCGGCCGGCATCCATCACTGGTACACCGAATCACTACCGGAGCAAAATCATGCGCCACCTGATCCTCGCCGCCCTTTTGTTGGCGCCGGCCGCCGCCATGGCCGACAGCAGCGACTGCAAGTTTCACGCTGACCGCAACCTCGATCTGAATCTCTCCGGCGCGCGCAGCGTGACCTTCGTCACTAACGCGTACGATCTTCGCGTGCAAGGGACCGCGCCCGCAGGTAAGGGCACCGTGCGTGGTAAGGCCTGCGCGTCCAGCCAGGACGTCCTGGACACGCTGGTGGTGACTCAGCGTCGCGAGGGCGACACCCTCCTGGTCGAGTTGACCGACAATCGAGAGGGTCACTGGAGCTTCGGCCACAGCTACAGCGATCTGAAGGTCGATGCGGCCGTGCCGTCGTCCATTCCGGTCATCATCAATGTCGGTTCGGGTGAGGCGAAGGCGCGTGGTCTGGCGACGCTTGAAAGCTCGGTGGGTTCGGGCGAGCTCGAGGCGCATGACATCAAGGGTGCTTTCAGCGCGACGGTCGGCTCCGGCGAAGTGAAGATCGACAACACCGGTGCCGTCAATGTCAGCACGGTCGGCTCCGGCTCGTTCACTGCATCAGGCGTCAGCGGCGGGGTTCACGTCGCCACCGTGGGTTCGGGCGAAGCGAAGCTTCGCGACATCACCGGTGACGTTTCCGTAGGAACGGTCGGCTCCGGCGAGATCGATGTCGACGGCGTTAAGGGTAACCTCACCGTCAACACGAAGGGCAGTGGCGACGTGTCCCAGCGTGGCGTGACCGRCAAGGTCGACGTTCCGCGCGATCGCTGAGGCGCGAGTTCCATCGTTCCGCCGCATCGTCGGGGCCTGCACGCCCCGGCGACGCGGACACCCGATATGATCCCGTCCTGACTAGCGGGATCCTATTCATGACGTGGTTACCCGAATCGTTGCGCGCCCTGCGTCGCGACGTCTTCTTTCTCGTACTTCTGGCGGTGTTGGTCCTCCTGGCGATCGCCAAGCCGTCGCGCATCCCCGATTGGCCGTCGCTTGTGGACTGGCCGACCATCGCCGCGCTGGCCGGTCTGCTCCTGTTGACCAAAGCCGTTGAATCCAGTGGCGCGCTCAACGTCGCAGGCCACTGGCTGATCGAACGGACATCCACACGTCGCGTGGCCGCGCTCGGCCTGGTCGCCGCGACAGCACTGTTGTCGATGTTTCTCACCAATGACGTCTCATTGTTCGTCATGGTGCCGCTCACCCTGAGCATGTGCCGTATCGCGCGCATGCCCGCGACCCGCCTTGTCGTGTTCGAGGCGCTCGCGGTGAATGCGGGATCCATGCTCACGCCGATCGGCAACCCGCAGAACCTGTTCCTCTGGCAGCAGTGGAACAACGGATTCGGTGCCTTCATCTGGGCGATGCTGCCGCTGGTGGCGATCACGCTTGTGCTGTTGCTGGTGGTCACGGCGCTCGCCTTCCCTGGCGAGGCGCTTCAGGTGCACGAAGAAMGCGAAGAGCGCGTCGACCGGCACATGCTGATCGTCGCCGCGGCGCTCTATGTGCCTTTCCTGATCCTGGCGGACCTGCATCATGCGGCGTGGGGTCTGCTCGGTGTGCTGGCCGTGTTTCTCGTCTTCCGTCGTCGCATCGTCGCTAGCATCGACTGGGGTCTGCTGTTGACCTTCGTGCTGATGTTCATCGACCTGCGGATGCTTGCCGGACTCGATGCGGTGAAGCAGTTTCTTGGCGGACTCGCACTGGAGCAACCCGCCCACCTCTACGCAACAGGCGCACTTGCCTCGCAGGTTGTCAGCAATGTGCCGGCAGCGATCCTGCTCGCGGAGTATTCAAAGGACTGGCGCACGATTGCCTGGGGGGTGAACGCGGGCGGCTTCGGTTTCGTGCTGGGCTCGCTGGCGAACCTGATCGCCTTGCGGCTGCTCGGTGAGCGTAAGGCGTGGGCCACGTTCCATCTCTGGTCGCTGCCGTTTTTCGTCGTAATCGGGTTGATCGGCTGGGCGTTGCTGTAACGCGGGCGCCGCGCGGGCCTGCTCTTTGTAGGAGCCGATTCATCGGCGATCCCGCGCCAGCGGGCCAGGGTGCCGCGAGCACCCAATCGCCGATGAATCGGCTCCTACAAGATCAAAAGCTCATCAAGCCTTGCGGTTGCCGTGGGCGCCGGTGTTGCTGTTGCCCTTGTCGAACTTCGCGATGAAGTCGCGGACATCGGGGTAGACCACGTCGCGCCAGCGGCGGCCGCTGAAGATGCCGTAGTGACCGGCGCCTTCCACGGTGATGTGCTTCTTGAGCTTCTTCGGGATGCCCTTGCACAGGCCGTGCGCGGCTTCGGTCTGACCGAGACCGGAGATATCGTCGAGCTCGCCTTCGATGGTGAGCAGGGCGGTGTTCTTGATCTTCGCCGGCAGGACACGTTCGCCGTGCACGTCCCACGTGCCCATCGGCAGGCGATGTTCCTGGAATACGGTTTCGATGGTGTCGAGGTAATACTCGGCCGGCATGTCGAGCACGGCGTTGTACTCGTCGTAGAACTTGCGATGCTGCTCGGCGTCGTCGAGGTCGCCCTTGCGCAGGTTCTCGTAGAAGTCCCAATGCGACATGACGTGGCGGCTGGGGTTCATCGCCAGGAAGCCCGCATGCTGCAGGAAGCCCGGATAGACCTCGCGACCGGCACCGGGGTACTGATACGGCACCTTGTGGATCAGCTGGTTGCGGAACCACGACAGCGGTCGCGTCGTCGCCAGGTTGTCCACGCTGGTCGGGCTCTTGCGTGTGTCGATCGGGCCACCCATGAGGGTGAGCGTCAGCGGCGTATCTTCACCGCGAGCGGCCATCAGCGAGACGGCGGCGAGCACCGGCACGGTGGGCTGGCACACCGAAACCACGTGCGCGCGATGCACACCGACGTGGCGGATGAACTCTTCGACATAGGAAACGTAGTCCGCCAGCGAGAACGAACCTTCGTCGGTGGGGATCATGCGCGCGTCGACCCAGTCGGTGATGTACACCTTGTGGTCGCGCAGCAGCGTGCGCACCGTGTCGCGTAGCAGGGTGGAGTGGTGGCCCGACAGCGGCGCCACGACCAGCACGGCGGGATCGTTCTTCATGCGATCGACCGTGGCCTGATCGTCGGAGAAGCGCTTGAAGCGCTTCAGCGTACAGAACGGCTTGGCCATGGCGACCTGCTCCACGATGGCGACATCGTGACCGTGCGCGTGGACCGTATGGATGCCGAACTCGGGCTTTTCGTACGCCTTGCCCAGCCGGAACATGAGCTCGTACCCGGCAGCGGCGCGGTCGGCGCCAGGCATGCGGGCAAACGGGCTGGCGACATCGCCAAACATCTTCGCACTCGCTTCAGCCCAGTAGGTCAGGGGGCTGAGCATCGAGCGTTGGAATTCGTGCATGAGATAGAGCATGCATGGTCCAGGGGGCGGGGAGGTGGCGCATCATAACCACTTGCGCCGCGTCATGTGTAAAGCCCCTGTTTTTGCTCGATTTAAACGCCGGCCTTGCGGCAGACCAGCAGAACTTCGTCTACGCCCGGCGCCGGCGCGAAGCCCGGCGTGAAGGCCAGGGCCTTCTGGAAACGCACGCCAAGGGGCATGAAAACCTTGTTGTACCACCACATGGCGCGGGCTCGCTGATTGGTCAGGTACCACTGGCCCAGGTCGAGCAGCTTCGAGGATTTGGGCTGCATGCCGTAGACGGCGCTGCGTTCGATGGTGAAGCCGTGCCGCGCCAGCAGTGCCCGGATGGCCTCGGGCTCGTAGCGACGGTAATGGCCGACGAAGTCGTCGAAGGCGGTCCAGGCCTCGGGATGGAGGGGCACCGAGAGCAGCAGCCGGGCGCCAGGCTCGGCCACACGAGCGAGTTCGCCCAGGGCCCCTTCGTCATCCACTACGTGCTCGAGAATGTCGAAGGCGCAGACGAAGTCGAAACTGCCGTCCCGGAAAGGCAGCGCGCCGATCATGGCGTTGGCGACCTTCGCGCCATGCCGGGAGAGCTCCGCCAAGGCCGGTCGGCTGAGGTCGACGAACTGGGTATCCGCCAGCGGAAGCCGCGGGCGCAGGCCCGGTGCGACTTCGAGCCGCCGGCTGGTCTGCGCCGTCAGTTCCGCCACCAGCGGCCAGGTATTGAAACGCTCCGGTGCGAACAGCTTCGCTTCCGACCAGAGCGCGTCATAGAAGCGCTTGTTGCTGCCGATCAGGTCGGCATCGGTGCGTGGGGCAGGCGGGCCCGAGGTAAAGGATGCAGCGGTCATGCGGTACCTCGGGCGGTGAAAAGCGATGGATCAGCGCAGGCGGGCAAATTCGCGAAGAAGCGGCAGGCGACGCACGCGCACGGCCGTGGCTCGAAACACCGCATTTGCCAGCGCCGGTGCCGCCGAGGGTACGCCGATCACGCTGGCGCCGGTGGGCTCCGCCGTTGACGGCACGATGACCGTCTCGATCTCGTAGGGCAGCGGTTGCGTGGTGGCGATCGGGTAGTCGTGGAAGCCGGTCTGCTGCACCTTACCGTCCTTGACCGTGATGGCGAGGTTCAGGGCGGTGGAAAGCGCATCCATCGTCGCGCCCTGCAACTGCGCTTCGAGACCGAGGGGATTGATGGCGCGGCCGACATCGGCCACGCAGACCACGCGGTGGATGTCGATGCCGTCGGCCGTGGGAGCCACTTCAATCGCGTGTGCCACGTAGGCGCCGAAAACGTAGGCACAGGCGATGCCCAGGCCGTTTTCGCTGCGCAGCCAGCGGCTCCAGTCGATCTTGTCGGCCGCCAGCTTGAGCACGTTGGCCAGGCGCGCGGTGTCGATCGGACCGCCGCGGCCGCTATACGGCAACTGGCGGGCGTCGCCGAGCATGGCGAGGCGGAAATCGAGCGGATTGGCCTTGACCGCGTGGGCCAGTTCGTCGATGAAACTTTCCGAGGCGAAGGTGGGCGTCACGTGCGGTGAGCCGCGCCATTCGCCTCGTGAAAGCTTCGAATCGAGCGGATACCAGTCGCTGCGGAAGTTCGGCACCAGGCCGGCCGGCAGGGCGTCGGCGACCAGTTCCGACTGCCACAGGCGATTGTCGGGCGTGGCCCGGCCGACGAGGGCGGACGGGCTGGCCATGCGCTGGTGCCATCCGATGACTTTCTTGCCCTTGTCGAGCGAGGCATTGAGGCGATGCACGGCCATCGGCCGGTAATAGTCGCGAGCGAGGTCGTCATCGCGGGTCCAGAGGACCTTCAGCGGGCGATTGCGGATCGCATCGTCTTTTTTGGCGAGGGCGATGGCCATCGCCTCGGCGATGTAATCCTGCTCGAGCCGGCGACCGAAACCGCCGCCGCCGCGCGGGACCTGGATGTCGATCTGGTCCGGGCGGAAACCGGTCATCCGCTGCACCACCGTGTAAACCTGGCGCGGCGACTGGGTCGCGGCGATCACGGTCACGCTGGTGTCCGGATCGAGGCGAACGACACAGTTAGGCGTTTCCGCCGTCGCATGCGCCACCCACGGCTGAAAATACGTCGCCTCGAGAGCCCGCGCCGCTTTCTTGCGTGCGCTGGCGATGTCGCCGTCTTCGCGCACGATGGTGGGCGTGCCGACGTCGTCGCCGAAGAGATCCAGCGCCTTCTGTTCCAGCACGGAAGCAGAGGGTTCCGGGGCGTCGCCGGCCTTCCAGGTCGCCTTGAGCGCGGCGCGGCCGGCGAGTGCCGACCAGGTGTCCTGGGCCAGCACGGCCAGCGCCGGCGCCTGCGCGGTCATACCTTGCGTTTGCCCCTGTTCGGGCGTGATGTCGATGACGGCATAGACGCCGTTGATGGCCTTTGCCGCGTCGCGGTCCGCCGTGTCGAGCGTGCCGCCGGGGTAGGGGCACCGGGCGATCACGGCGATCACGGGATTGCCGACGCTGTCGTCCAGCGCGTAGCGCAGCGAGCCCGTCACCACGGCCTTGGCGTCTACGTCGCCCGCCGGCTGGCCGATCAGCGTGTAGCGTTCGGGCTGTTTGAGCGGCGGCAGGGTCGTGGGCGCGTCGATGCCGGCGGCGGCCGCGGCGAGATCGGCGTAGGAAATGGTGCGACCGTCCGCAGCAACGGCTATGCCGTTCTCGCCGCGAAGTTGGTCGGCGGGCACGCCGAGGCGCCGTGCAGCGGCCTGCAGCAACAGCCACCGTGCCAATGCGCCGGCCTGACGCAGGTCGGCCCAGGCGGCGGGAATACTGGTGGCGTCGCCGCTGCGCTGGCGACCGTAGGTGAAACGCGGCTCGCCGTTACCCTGTTCTACCCCGAGCCCGAGCGGCTCGACGACGACGAGGCTCCAGTCGGCGCTCATTTCTTCGGCGATGATCCGCGCCAGCGATGTCGACGTGCCTTCCCCGTTGTCCGGGTCGCGTACGCCAATGAAGATACGGCCGTCCGCGGCCACGCGCAGGTACGGGC
>NZ_JBFUIT010000101.1:0-12262 GCF_056401735.1 Luteibacter sp. P4_D7_3 | reverse complement strand
GCGTACTCCTGGCGATCACGGCGGCGGGCATCGTCGGTTTGTCGAGCTTCTGGGTCGGTCAGCGTCGCAAGCAGATCGGCGTGCGACGTGCACTCGGCGCGCGTCGCAGCGACATCCTCAGCTACTTCATGACCGAGAACTTCCTGATCGCGCTGGTTGGCGTCATCGTGGGTGTGATTCTCGCGGTCGGCCTGAGCCAGTGGATGTTTACGCACTTCGAGATGAAACGTCTCTCGCTCACGTATGTCGGCATCGGTGTGGTGGCCTTGCTCGCCCTCGGTCAGGCCGCGGTGTTCGCCCCGGCACTGCGTGCATCGCGGGTGTCGCCTGTCGAGGCGACGCGCAGCGTCTGACGATTCATCACGGAGAACGGAATGTTCGGTTACTACATGGAACTCGCGCTCCGCAGCCTCAAGCGGAGCCGGGCACTGACAGCGCTGATGATCCTCGCGATCGCGCTGGGGATCGGCGCGTGCATGACCACGCTCACCGTCTTGCACGTGCTATCCGGTGATCCACTTCCGGGGCGTAGTGCAACGGTTTTTTACCCGCAGCTCGATCCTCGCGACATGACCGACTACGAGCCGGGCACCGATTTGCCGGATCAGATCACCTGGGTCGATGGCATGAACCTCCTGCGCTCCCATCGCGCCGATCGCCAGGCGTTGATGGTGGGCGGGCAGCTGGCGACGCAGACCACCGACGAGCACACGGATCCTTTCTTCACCCAGGCGCGCTATACGACGGCCGACTTCTTTCCGATGTTCGATACGCCGTTCCGTTATGGCCAGGGTTGGAGCTCGGCCGAGGACGATGCGCGTTCGCGCGTGGCGGTCATCAGCAGCGAACTCAACGACAGGCTGTTCAACGGGCAGGACAGCACGGGGCGCACGGTGCGCGCCGATGGTAATGACCTGCGGGTGATCGGCGTGCTCAAGCACTGGCGCCCCGTGCCGCATTTCTTCGACCTGAACATGGGTAACTACAGCGGGTCGGAAGATATCTACGTGCCGCTCGGCACGGCGCGGGATCTTCATCTGGCACGCATGGGTGGTATCTCTTGCTGGGGCAAGGGGTCAGGTGAAGAGAGCAAGATGGAGACGGCCCAGTGCACCTGGCTGCAGTTCTGGGTGCAACTGGACAGCCCGGCCAAGGCGAGCGCGTATCTGGATTTCCTTACGCACTACGCACAGGAACAAAAGGCGGCTGGTCGCTTCGAGCGTCCGGCGAACGTAAGGATGCTCGACCTGATGGGCTGGATGAACGACCAGAAAGTGGTTCCTGGCGATGTGCGCCTGCAGGCCTGGCTGGCGTTGGGGTTCTTCGCTGTCTGTTTAATCAACACCATCGGGCTGATGCTGGCCAAGTTCATGCGACGGTCCGGCGAGCTGAGCGTGCGTCGCGCGTTGGGTGCCTCGCGTGGCAGCGTATTCATGCAGCTGCTGATGGAAGCCGGGATGGTCGGTGTCGTCGGCGGTCTGGCCGGGCTTTTCCTGGCCTGGTTCGGGGTGTGGCTCGTGCGGCTTCAGCCCGCCATGTACGCGCAGCTCGCTCACCTGGACGTGCCTATGCTTTGCCTGACCATCGCGTTGGCCATCGGGGCGACCCTGCTGGCTGGTGTCCTGCCCGCATGGCGTGCCTGCCACGTCGCTCCCGCGCTGCAACTGAAGAGCCAATGACATGTTGACGGACATCTTCCCGATTCTCTCCGCGCTTCGTCGACACAGGCTGACGGCATCGTTAGTGGTGCTGGAGATCGCACTGACCTGCGCGATCGTCTGCAACGCCATTTTTCTGATCAGCGACCGCCTCGGGCAACTGAGTTTGCCGAGCGGCATCGATGAGCAGAACGTTGTTCACATCGCCGTTTCCGACATTGGCAAGTTTGGCGACACCCATGCCCGCACGGAAACCGACCTGGCTGCGCTACGCGAGATTCCCGGTGTCGTGTCGGCCACGATCCTCAACTCGGTGCCTTTCGGGCCCTTGAGCTGGAACTCCGGCATTCGTCTGACGGCCACCCAGAAGGTTTCCACGGTCGACTCGGGGAATCTCTATGGCGAACAGGCGGGTGAAACCCTCGGTACACGCCTGGTCGCCGGACGCTACTTCAATCCGGACGAATACGTATGGCTCGATGATGTCATCGCCCACCGGAGCAAGCAGCCCGGCGTCGTCGTGATCACCGAGGCGCTGGCGCATCGCGTGTTTGGCGATGGGGCGGCGTTGGGCAAGTCGATTTACATCGGCGACGCGACGGAATTGCGCGTGGTGGGCGTGGTGGAGCACTTGGCCAGAGCGGGCATGCATGACCGCAACGGGATCGACTTCTCGACCCTCATACCCTTGCGCGAAACCACGGCGACCAATGGCTCCTTCGTTATCCGTACGCAACCCGGTCAGTCCGGCCAGGTACTCACGCGCGCGGTGGAGAAGCTCAAGCAGATCGAGCCGCGTCGGGTCGTTGTCGAACAGGATACCTACGGCGAGATTCGCGCCAAGCACTTCGCCGGCGATCGCGCGATKGCCGGGATGCTCGTGGGCGTCTGCGTCATCCTGCTGATCGTCACTGCCCTGGGTATCGTTGGCCTGGCCAGCTTCTGGGTGGGTCAGCGACGTCGACAGATCGGCGTGCGGCGTGCCCTGGGCGCGCGCCGGGTGGACGTGCTGCGTTACTTCCAGACCGAGAACTTCCTGCTCGCCAGCATGGGCATCGTGCTCGGCATGGTGCTGGCCTATGGCATCAACCTGGTCCTGATGCGCGAGTACGAGCTGCCGAGGCTACCGTTCGTCTACCTGCCCGTCGGTGCGGCCGTGCTGTGGGCGCTGGGGCAGGTGGCGGTGCTCGCACCGGCACTGCGCGCCGCATCCGTTTCCCCGGTTGTGGCTACGCGTGGCTAGAATGGACCCCACGAAAAAAAGTGCCGGGGGCGTTACAACCCTTTCGGTGGGGGAAGCATCCATGGCTGCATGCAAAGGGTACAGATGCGCTGCGTACTGATCATTGACGACAACCCCGCCGTGGGCGAGGCGCTGTCGCTCGCGCTTTCCCTGCGGGATATCCGCCCGCTCGTGGCGATGACGCCCGAGGATGGTCTCGCCACGCTTGCGACCGAGCGCGTGGACGTGGTCATCCAGGATATGAACTTCACCGCGGACACCACCTCCGGGGAGGAGGGTGTGGCGCTCTTCAAGGCGATCCGCGGCCGCCACACCGACCTGCCGGTGATCCTGCTGACCGCATGGACGCACCTGGACACCGCGGTTGAACTGGTGAAGGCGGGTGCAGCCGACTACCTTGCCAAGCCCTGGGACGACACCAAGCTGCTGGCCACGGTGGAGAACCTGCTCGAGCTTTCCGAATCCACGCGTGAAGTGACCCGCGCCCGGGTCGAGCGTCGCAAGCGGCGTGAAATCCTGGAAGGTCGCTACGACCTGGATGGCCTGGTGTTCGCTTCCGAGGCGATGAGCCGCACCATCGAGCTGGCCTGCCAGGTGGCGCGTTCCGATGTTCCGGTCCTGATTACCGGGCCCAACGGCTCGGGCAAGGAGCGCATTGCCGCCATCGTCCATGCGAACTCCGCTGTCCGTCGCGGCCCGTTTGTCGCGGTCAACTGCGGTGCGCTGCCGGGCGAACTGATCGAGGCCGAGCTCTTCGGCGCCGAAGCCGGCGCCTATACGGGCGCCAACAAGGCGCGAGAAGGCCGCTTCGAGATGGCCGACGGCGGCACGCTGTTCCTCGACGAGATCGGCAACCTGCCGCTCCCTGGCCAGATGAAGCTGCTGCGCGTGCTGGAAACCGGTCAGTTCGAACGGCTGGGTTCGGGTCGCACGCGACAGGCGAAGGTGCGCGTGCTGAGCGCGACGAATGCGGATCTCAAGGCGATGATCGCGGCCGGCACATTCCGAGAAGACCTTTACTACCGCCTCAACGTGATCGACGTGAACCTGCCGGCGCTGGCCGATCGCACGGACGATATCCTGCCGCTGGCCGAGTTCTTCCTCGCCGGTCAGGCCGAGCTCAGCGAAGACGCACGCGAAGCGCTTCTGGCCCATCCCTGGCCGGGCAATGTGCGCGAACTCAAGAATGCGATCGCCCGTGCGGCGCTGCTCGCCAGCGAAGGTCGTATCGAGCCGGGTCACCTGAACCTGCCGCCGGCTGCGCCGAGCGTGAGCCGCAACCTGGACGAGCCGAGTCGCGAGTCGGTCGAGGCTGCACTGGCCTCGGCCGGTGGCGTGGTCAGCCGCGCCGCGACCAACCTTGGCCTCTCGCGACAGGCGCTGTACCGGCGCATGGAGCGCTACGGACTGGCGGTGTGATCTGCTAGCGTCCCTGCCATGAAGACGCTCTCGCTCGAAGGACGGATGACCCTGGTCGTCGCCGGCTCGGCGATCGTCGGTGCCATGGTGTTCGCTGGCGTATCCATCTGGCCGTTTCCGCAGCTGGTGGCCTGGATGCGCGAAGCGCCCGCTAAGCCTGGCAAATTACCCGATGTCGTTCCTGTCGAGTTTTTCGATGGTGGCACGGCCTTGCTGATCTGCCTGCTGGTGCTGGTTCCGCTTTCCGTGTGGGTTGCGCATGCGCTGGTGGAGCCCATACGCCGTCTGATCCGTGCGCTGGAAAGCGCGGTGGCCAGCTACCGTGACGGCGATTTCAGCATGTCGATCGGCACCACGCGACGCGACGAGCTTGGCGACCTGATCCGCATGCACAACGCACTGGGTCAGACCCTGCGCGACCAGCGGCAGCACCTGGCCCAGCGCGAACTGCTGCTGGACACCGTGGTGCAGAACACGCCGGTGGCGCTCGTCCTCACCGATTCGGCGGACAACATCACTTACGCGAACATCGCGGCGCGGCACCTTTTCAACGAGGGACGCTCGCTGGCCGGGCTCGATTTCACCAAGGTTCTCGCGAGCATGCCTGAGAGCCTGCGCGAAGCCGCCGCGAGCGGCGAGGACGCCTTGTTCTCCGTCGAAATGGAAGGCAGCGAGGAGACGTTCCATCTGTCGCAGCGCGGTTTCCGCCTGCAGGGCCGCCCCCATCGTCTGCAGCTGTATCGCCGCATGACACGCGAGCTGTCCCGTCAGGAAGTGCATACGTGGAAGCGTGTGATCAGGGTCATCAGCCATGAGCTGAACAACTCGCTCGCACCCATTTCATCGCTTTCGCACTCGGGCGCCGAGCTTGCCCGGCGTGGCGACCTCGCGCGCCTGCCCGGCGTGTTCGCATCGATCGGCGACCGCGCGAAGCACCTGCACACGTTTATTTCCGGCTACGCGAGCTTCGCCAAGTTGCCCAATCCCCAGGCACGGGCCGTGCCGTGGGGCCCCTTCCTCGACGCGCTCGGCCTGCATGCCTCGTTCCGTCTGGCATCGGCCCCGCCCGAACACCCCGGGTGGTTCGATACCACCCAGGTCGAGCAGGTGTTGATCAACCTGATCAAGAACGCCCACGAGGCGGGCGGCGAATCGAACGAAGTGACGGTCGCGGTCCACGCGGTCGGCCGCGAAATCTTGATCGAGGTGTCCGACCGGGGCCCTGGCATGAGCGAAACCGTGCTGGCGCAGGCCTTGCTGCCGTTTTACTCGACCAAACGCTCGGGAACCGGCCTGGGCCTGGCCCTCGCCCGGGAAATCTCGGAAGCCCACGGCGGCCGCATCGCACTGGCCAACCGCGAGGGCGGTGGGCTACGCGTCACCCTGGTCCTTCCCGCCGGAACGCCCTGACCCGCTTCGCCTATACTCCGGAACATATTCGGATGAGGGAGTGCAAGGGATGGGAAGCGTCGTTGCGTTGGTTGTTGTCATCGTCGTCGTGATCGTGCTGGCCAAGCTGATCCGTATCGTGCCCCAGGGCTACGAGTGGACGGTGGAGCTGTTCGGCAAGTACACGGGCACCCTCTCGCCGGGCCTGCATTTCCTCATTCCGTTCGTCTATGCGATCGGTCGCAAGATGAATATGATGGAGCAGGTGCTCGAAGTCCCTTCGCAGGACGTCATCACCAAGGACAACGCGGTCGTACGTGTCGACGGCGTGGTCTTCTACCAGATCCTCGATGCCGCCAAGGCCGCTTACGAGGTCGCCAACCTCGAAGGTGCGGCGCTGGCGCTGATCATGACCAACATCCGTACGGTGCTTGGCTCGATGGATCTCGACGAGAGCCTCAGCCAGCGTGACGCGATCAATGCCAAGCTGCTCGGCGTGATCGATGAAGCGACCCACCCGTGGGGCGTCAAGGTCACCCGTATCGAGATCAAGGACATCTCGCCGCCGCGCGACCTTGTCGACGCGATGGCACGGCAGATGAAGGCCGAGCGCGAGAAGCGCGCCAACATCCTCGACGCCGAAGGTTATCGCCAGGCGGCCATCCTCAAGGCCGAAGGCGAGAAGCAGTCGGCCATCCTCTCCGCCGAAGGCAAAAAGGAAGCCGCCTTCCGCGAAGCCGAGGCACGCGAGCGCCTTGCCGAGGCCGAGGCGAAAGCCACCACGATGGTCTCCAACGCGATCGCTGGCGGCAGCGTCAACGCGCTCAATTATTTCGTCGCCAACAACTACGTCGACGCGCTGAAGGAAATGGCAAGGTCGCCGAACCAGAAGATGCTCCTGCTGCCGATGGAATCGGCCGGCATTCTCGGCTCGCTCGCCGGTATTGCCGAGCTGGCCAAGGATTCCCTTAACGCCCAGCGCGCTCCGGCCGAGCCCGTCGCCGGCGGCCCCCGCGCGCCGCTGCCGCCGCGTTGATGCCATGACCGAACTGGCCCTGCACTACTTCTGGTGGGTCGCCGCGCTGGTGCTGATCGGCGGCGAAGTCATGCTTCCCGGTTACTTCATGCTGTGGATCGGTATCGCCGCCGCCGTCATGGGCGGGCTGGTCGCCGTGCTCCCCGACATGGGAGCGATCACGCAGGCTGTCGTCTTCGGCGTGCTCGCTTTCGTCTCCTGCTTCGCCTACTGGAAGTTCGTCCGTCCACGCCTGGAGCGGATCGTGCCGGTCGGCAACGAGCGCCTGAATCGTCGTGGCGACCAGCTGATCGGGCAACGCTTTTCGCTGTGCGAGCCCATCGTCAACGGGCGCGGCAAGGCCCGCGTCGGTGATGGCATGTGGCTGGTCGTCGGTCCCGATCTTCCGTTGGGCGCGACGATCGAGGTCGTCGGTATCGACGGCACCACCCTGCGCGTGAAGGCGGTGGACGTTGCCTGAGGCCGTGCCGCTGAGCGTTCCGGTGAGCTTCGCCACCACGGCGATCAACACCCGCATCGCTTTCCTGACCGAACTCGCCCGTCGCCTGCATCAGTACGGAACCACCGCGCCTCGCCTGGAGACGGCGATCGCGCGGTCGGCCCAGCGCCTTGGTCTTTCCGCCGAGGTCTGGTCGAGTCCCACCGCCATCATCGTGTCCTTCGCCGATCTGGGGCAGGGCGACGATGGCGTGGCCCAGGTGACCCAGGTGATGCGCCTGCCACCGGGCGATGTGAACCTGGCACGCCTGTGCGAGGCCGACCGCATTGCGGACTCGGTGATCGACGGCCAGATGGAACTGCGCGAAGGCTTTCATCTACTGCGCAAGCTCGGCGCGCCGGAGACCTTCCTGGCCCAGCTCGGCGTCATCGCGAGCTACGGGCTGTGCGCGGCCAGCGTCGTCGCCCTGTTGTTGCATAGCTCCTGGCCCGACCTGATCACCGCCGGTGTCATCGGCGTGCTGATTGGCCTGATCACGGTCGCCTCGGGCAGTCGGCCGCGTCTGGCGGCCGCCAGCGAAGCGATCAGCGCCATGGTGGCGACGGTCATCGCCACGGTCGTCAGTGCGTATGTCGTGCCACTGGCCTTGAAGTCGGTGATCCTCGGCAGCCTGATCGTCCTGTTGCCGGGCATGGCACTGACGACGGCGGTGCGCGAGATATCCAGCCAGCATCTGGTCGCCGGCGTCGCCCGCATGGGCGGCGCGATAGCGACCCTGCTCAAGCTCACCTTCGGCACCGTGGCGGCCAGCCAGCTCTGCGAAGCCGTGGGTATCATTCCGCGCAGCTATGCCCTGCCACCTTTGCCGGCCTGGGCGGACTGGCCATCGCTGCTCCTGGGTGCCTTCTCGTTCGCTATTCTTTTTCGTGCCGCGAAGCGCGACTGGCTGGTCGTGATGGGTTCGGTGGTACTGGGCTACCTGGCCACGCGATGGGGAGGCAGCATCTCCGGTTCACTGCCGGGCGCGCCCTTCGGTGTATTCGTCGGCGGACTGTTGCTTGGCTCGCTGAGCAACGTGTACGCCCGTTATGCGCAGCAACCCGGGGCGGTCGTACGCGAACCGGGCATCATCCTTCTGGTGCCGGGCTCGGTGAGTTTCCGCAGTGTTTCCTACCTGCTCGACCGCGATGCCTCGCTGAGCATGGACACTGGCCTGCTCGGCGTAACCTTATTGGTTTCCCTCGTCGCCGGCTTGCTGTTCGGCGACCTGATCGTGGCGCCGCGCCGATCGCTTTGAATCCGCCGCAGGGTTTCGAATCCACCGCAGAAATGTGGGAGCCGATTCATCGGCGATCCCGCGGTAGCGGGCCAGGTTCAGGCAAACACCCATCGCCGATGAATCGGCTCCTACAAAAAGCCAAAGCCCCGCATTAAGCGGGGCCCGGTATTCGGTTAATGCGACGACTCAGACCAGCATGTCGGTTTCTTTCGTGCCGGCCTTGAGCGCTTCATTGAACCAGCGCGGGCGCTTGCCGCGGCCTGACCAGGTCTGTTCTTCATTGCCGGGATTACGGTATTTCGCAGCGACCGTGGTGCCGGCGCGCTTGGATTTCGGGGCGCGGGCGCCGAATACGTCGTCGAACGTGAACCCCTCGGCCTTGATCAGCGCATTGATCTTTTCGCGCAGCTTGGTGACCTTCTCCTTACGCAGTTCGGTCTGGCGTACCTGGGCCTTGGAAATCAGCTCATTAAGCTGGTTGTGATTGAGGTTCTTGATATCGACAGCCATTGGAGTCTCCCGTGGAGGATTAACGTTCGCGCCGGGATTTTTAGCTGGTTATGCGACAAAAAGCAAAATGCCGGATGTTTCCATCCGGCATTTGCGTGAATTAGCTGAGTTTTACCTACATCGAATAGCGGCAGATAACCACGCCACTAATCCTTCGATTATAAGGCGCCGAGCAGCGTCAGGAGTTCCTGGCGGGAAACGTTCCGGCTTTCAGCGTCCGTGCGAGCGCGATATTCGAACGTGCCCGCCTCCAGGCCGCGTCCGCTGACGACCACACGGTGCGGGATGCCGATCAGCTCGATGTCGGCGAACATCGAGCCGGGACGCAGGCCCCGATCGTCCAGCACGGTGTCGATGCCGGCCTGCGAAAGTTCTTGGTAGAGCGACTCGGCCGCTTCGGCGACGACGGCGTCGTTCTTCGGATTGATGACGCATACCRCCACGCGCCACGGCGCCATGGCATCGGTCCAGATCATGCCGGCCTCGTCGTTACGTTGTTCGATGGCAGCGGCGACGATGCGGCTGACACCTACGCCGTAGCAGCCCATGTACATGGTGGCCATCTTACCGTTGCTGTCGACCACGCTGGCTCCCATGGCTTCGGCGTACTTCTGGCCGAGCTGGAAGATATGGCCGACCTCGATCCCGCGCGCGAGCCGGATGTGACCCTTGCCGTCCGGGGAGAGGTCGCCGTCGACGACCTTGCGGATGTCGGCCACGCGATTGATACGTGCATCGCGCTGCCAGTTGGCGCCCGTGTAGTGGGTTCCGTCCTGATTGCCGCCGCAGACGAAGTCCGCGAGCACGGCTGCGCTACGGTCGACGATGATCGGAATCGAGTCGGGCAGGCCGACCGGACCGAGGGAGCCGGGGCGGGCGCCGGTGGCAGCGATGATTTCCTCTTCGCTGGCCAGTTCGGAGTCGTCCGGCAGTTCGGGCAGGTGGGCCGCCTTCACTTCGTTGACGTCGTGGTCGCCGCGTACGCACAGCGCAACCAGCCCCTCGCGGCCGCGTACCAGGATGGTCTTGACCACCTGGCTGGCCGGGACGCCGAGGAACGCGGTCACCTCATCGATCGTGCGCTGTTTCGGGGTGTCGATGCGGGTCAGCTCGGCCGAGGGGGCAGGGCGCTCCCCGTTCGGCGCCATGGCTTCGGCCTTCTCGATATTGGCCGCGTACGAGGAGGCATCGGAGAACGCGATGGCATCTTCACCGGAGTCGGCGAGTACCTGGAACTCATGGCTGGCGCTGCCGCCGATCGCACCGGTATCGGCGTCGACCGCGCGGAATTCCAGGCCGAGGCGGGTGAAGATGCGCGAATACGCGTCGTACATCACCTGATAGGYCTCGCCGAGCGATTCCGGGGTGAGGTGGAAGGAGTAGGCATCCTTCATGAGGAACTCGCGCGCGCGCATCACGCCGAAGCGCGGGCGGATCTCGTCGCGGAACTTGGTCTGGATCTGGAAGAAGTTGAGCGGCAGCTGCTTGTAGCTCTTCAGCTCGTTACGCGCGAAGTCGGTAATGACCTCCTCGTGCGTGGGGCCGTAGCAGAACTCCTGCTCTTTTCGATCCTTGATCTTGAGGAGCTGGCCGCCGAACTTCTCCCAACGGCCCGTTTCGTCCCAGAGCTCGCGTGGCTGCACGGAGGGCATGAGCACCTCGATCGCACCGGCGCGGACCATCTCGTCGCGCACCACATGCTCGACCTTGCGCAACACACGCAGACCCAGCGGCGACCAGGTATAGAGGCCGGAGGCCAGCTTGCGGATCATGCCCGCGCGCAGCATCAGCTTATGGCTGGTGACTTCCGCGTCGGCGGGGACTTCCTTGACGGTGGCGAGGTGGAACTGGCTGAGGCGCATGCGGGATGTCTTTCGGGTGAAAGCGGGGATTATAGGCTGGCTACTCGCCCCGCGAACGGCGGATTACTTGCAGTAGAGGACCATTTGCGCCTGGGTCGTCTCGACCTGGCGGGCCCGCCCGGCGTCATCGAGATTGCGTGAACCACCGTTGCCATCGTCCACGGACACCACTTTTTCCTTGCTCAGTGTCTCCGCGTTCTTGCGCAGCTGGTCGCACAGCTTGGCCCGGTTGGCCGGTGTATCGGCGACAGGGCCCGGTGCGGCCGGCTTCGCCGCCGCTGTCGAGGCCGGTGCCGGGTTGCCTGCCGGCGGAATCACGACGCCGCTGGTCTTGATCTTCTCGACCTTCGTGCCGGCGGGTGGCGGGGAGTCGGCATAGTGCGTGACGCCCTGGGCATCCTTCCACTTATAGGCCTGGCCCAACGCCAGAGGACAGACCGCCACGAGAAGGGCGAGGACTAGGTAACGGCGCATGCGGGCCATCCGGCAGGGTGATTAGTGGCGCAAACAACTATCACCGGATCGAAGGACACGCAAGCGACGATGTGGCCTTTTGTGCGGCGGAGCCCACGGCGGCGTCGGACTGACGCTTTACGGCGCCTGGGCTACACTGTTGCCCCACGTCACGGCATTGGCCCATGAGCGATCCGATCCAGGCCCAGGGGCCGCGACATCGCGGCATTTACCTGCTGCCCAACCTGTTCACCACCGGTGCGATGTTCTCGGGGTTCTACGCGATCGTCTCGGCGATCGGTGGGCACTACCAGACGGCCGCGCTGGCGGTTTTCGTTGCGGCGATCCTGGACGGCATGGACGGTCGCGTCGCGCGCATGACCAACACGCAGAGCGAATTCGGCGTGCAGTACGACTCGCTCTCCGACCTCGTCAGCTTCGGCCTGGCGCCTTCGCTGGTCTTGTACACCTGGTCGTTGTCCTCGCTGGCGGCCTTTGGCCCGGTGTGGGGCAAGATCGGCTGGGCCGCGGCCTTTATCTACGCCGTGTGCGCCGCGTTGCGCCTGGCCCGCTTCAATACCCAGGTGGGCGTCGCCGACAAACGGTACTTCCAGGGGCTGGCCAGTCCGGCCGCCGCCGGGCTGTGCATGTCGTTTGTCTGGACGATGGAGAAGTTCGATATTTCCGGGCCGTCGGTGGCGTTCTTCGCCATGCCGCTGGCCGTCATCGCCGGCCTGCTCATGGTCAGCAACGTGCGTTACTACAGCTTCAAGGCCTGGCCGAAGGGCGATCGCGTGCCCTTCATCTGGTTGATCGCGGCGGTGCTGATCGTCGTGTTGCTTCTGATCGATACGGCACGCGTCCTGTTTGCCGTGGCCGTGATCTACACCGTCTCCGGACCGATCCACACGCTATGGGGCCGTGCCACGCATCGTCGTCGCGTTCGCCGCCACGCCAAGGCCCCGGAGTAAACG
>NZ_JBFUIT010000100.1:0-12433 GCF_056401735.1 Luteibacter sp. P4_D7_3 | reverse complement strand
CTACGGCCCGTCTCGAAGAGCCGCGCCGCGGCCCCAAGGGCCAACCCGACCGCGACCCCAGCGACAGCACCAGCGTGAGGCGGCAAACGCCGCTCAGAACACCAGCCGCACAGCGGCTATCCGCATAAAAAAAGCCCCGCCGTTACCGGCGGGGCTTTCAGTGTTGCTCTAGACGAAACTTACTTCGAGAGCGTCGGCGCGGAGGCCGCTTCGGCCGGAGCCGCGGCGGTGCCTGCCGGGGCCGGGGCCGTGGACGAGCCGGCCGGAGCCGCGGTGTCCAGCGTCTGCGGCTTCAGGCCGGCTTCCTGCTCCGGGGTCTGCTCCGGGAGGTTGTCGCCCTGCAGCGGCAGGTAGATCTCGAACTTCTGCTCGTCGTAACCCTCGATGGTGCCGTGGTTATTGGTCGGAGCCTTCGTCTGGATGTCGTAAGCGCGGAACACCACGTCGTCGTACTTGTAACCGTGGGTCTGCGAATAGGCTTCCAGCATCTGACGCGTCTGCGGCAGGCCGGCACCGGTGCCTTCCCAATCGGCCTTCAGGGCCTTGCCACCGAAGGCGAGTACGGCCTTGACGTTACCGTCGACGATGACGCGACCCAGCTTGTCCTTGCTGCCCGGAGCTGCGTTGTCGGCAGCGGCCGGAGCGGCGGAGGTCGAAGCTTCGGCCGGATCCAGCGACGGACGCTGGGCGGCGGTGATCTCGACGTCCTGGCCGTTGATCTTCAGCGTGGTGGCGTCGATCTCGGCGGCCACGTCGAAGGTGTAGTTCTGATCGCCCCAGTTCGTGGTGATCGTGATACGCGGGCTGGTGATGTTCACGCCCAGCTTCTTGGCGGTCGCCTGGATCTCGGCCATCGCCTTGTCCGACGCGGTATCGACATCGTCGAGGGTGCGCGGCGCGGTGGTGGAGACGAACAGGATCGGCTTGGCCGGCTGGTCGACGATCGACGGAACCATCTTGCTGTAGTCGATGTTGGGAATCGACGCCATCAGGTTCTGCAGATTGGACAGGCTGAACTGGATCAGCGCGTCCGGATCGCCGTGGATGTAGAGGTTCGAGAAGCGGTTGATCAGGTTGAAGCCGTACGAGACGTCGTAAGCCCAATTGACCTTGACCAGCTTCTGACTACGACCGGTGCGCTCCAGCGTGATCGTGAACTTCTTGTCGCTGCCGCGCCAGCCGTTGTCCAGGTTCCAGACAATGGTGCCCTTGCCGGCATCGGAGATCTGGGCGAAGCCCGGATCGATAGAGGCAATTTCGAGGGCGCCATCACCGACCTTCGGGTCGGAAGCCTTCCAGGAAATCTTTGCACCCGGGCCGTACGCCTTACCCGACAGCTCGAACTGGACCTTCGAATCGAAGGAACGCAGCACGGTGTAGTCGGGGAAGCGACGGAAGTTGCTGAAAACGTCGTAAACCTGACGCAGATCCTTGCTAATCAGCATTTCGCGCTCAACATGTCCGGTTGAGGGCATAGCAACGCCGACCACGACACCGAGTACGGCGACGATGACGAGGGCGACAATAAATTCTAACAGACGCGTCATTCCACGGTTCTCCGAACGTCTTACGAACGGGCTCTACGCACAGCCATGGACGCCGTACGCTCACCCCTGAAGAATCGGCCCGTGGCAGGGGTTCGCCCGCGCCGAAAGAGCCGATGGTACTTGCTCGCGGCGGGGAACGCCATTGGGTGCCCTGCCCTTTTTCGCAAGCGGGTACAAGGCGGTTTTCGGCCGCGGCGGCCCGGCGGGGGCCGCCGGTCAGCGCCGGGTCAGACGATACCCAGCTCCAGAGCCTTCAGGACGGCGCGCGTGCGGTCCCGGACACCCAGCTTGGACAGGATATTGGAGACGTGGTTTTTCACCGTTCCTTCGGCCACGCGCAGCGAATTGGCGATCTCCTTGTTGCTGTAGCCGCCCGAGAGCAGGCGCAGGATCTCGGTTTCGCGCTCCGTCAGGGGATCGGGCTGCTCGAGGCTGGAGAACTGGTTCTGGATGCGCCCCACCCCGGCCAGGAGTCGCTGGGTCACCATCGGGGCGACCAGCGACCCACCCGCGGCCACCGTACGCACCGCTTCCACCAATTGGTCGAGCGAGACGTCCTTGAGCAGGTAACCGCGCGCGCCGGCCTTGAGCCCGGCCAGCACGAGCTGATCGTCGTCGAAGGTGGTCAGGATGATGGTCGGCGGCAGTTCGTTGCGGCCGCCGAGGGTCTGCAGCACGTCCAGGCCACTCATGTTGGGCATGCGCAGGTCCAGCAGGACGACATCCGGGCGGATCTGCGGAATGGTCTGCACCGCCTGGGCGCCATCGGCGCATTCAGCCACCACGCGGATGTCCCCGGCGAGGTCGAGCAGCGAGCGAATGCCCTGGCGAACCAGGTTCTGATCGTCAACGAGACAGACGGAGATCATGAATGACCCTCGGAAGGAAAGGGAATTGTGGCACGGGGCGGAAGGTCCGGATCGTCGACCAGCCCCCGCTCCAGCGCGGGTCGCGCCGGCGCATGGGCCAGGGTCGGCTCCTCGCCCAGGGGAAGGCGCGCGGTCAGGGCAAAGCCGCCGTCCGTACCGGTTCGAAAATCGACGGTGCCGCCGAACTCGGCCAGCCGCTCGCGCATGCCGTTGAGGCCGTTGCCCGGGCGGACCGCGCCGCTGCCATCGCCACGACCGTCGTCGCGCGCTTCAAGACAGAGTTCGTCAGGACCGGTGTGACGAAAGGTCAGCCACAAGTGTCTCGCCTGCGCGTGGCGCACCGTGTTGGTCAGGATTTCCTGCACGCAGCGCAACAACATCTGCGCCCGGCGAGGATCTTCGACGCCGAAGCGCGGGGGCACGCTCAACTGCACCTGCAGGCCCGGCACGCCCTCGATCAGGCTACGCACGGCCTGGGTCAGGTCGATGGCGTCGTCCTGGCGCAGCTCGCTGACCACCTCGCGCACATCGGCCAACAGTTGCTTGGCGGTGCGCTGGGCCTTGAGAACGTGCTCCCGGGCCGTGTCGTTGGTGAGATGGCTGGCCACCTCGAGATTGAGGCTCAGGGCGGTAAGGTGATGGCCGACCAGGTCGTGCAGGTCACGTGCGATGCGCATGCGCTCGGCGATACGGGTGGATTCGGCCAGCAGGGCGCGGGTGGCACGCAGCTCGGAGTTCAGTTGCCGCAGCTCTTCACGCTCGTCGGCCTGCTGGCTCGCCACCATCGAGGCGATGAAAACCAGGGCGGAGAAGCCGAAATACAGACACGCCTGCATGGTCGAAGCGACCAGCGTGAACGGAATCTCAAGGAAGACCGGGATCAACAGCAGATGCGCCAGCACCATCCAGGCAATGCCGATAGGCAGCGTGACCAGCCAGGGCACCACGGTCGCCACGATGATCAACAGGAGCGCCGCGACGCCACTCTTACTGAATACGCCGACCGCCAACGCCGTACCGGTGAGGATCAGGAGCACGGCGATGCGCGTGAACCCGTCTACGCGAAGTCCGAGATTCCGGGTAAGCAGCCAGTACACAAGGCCAAAAATCAGATAACTCGCGGTCCAGCCCAGCAACGGCATATCGCCGATCGTGCCGGGGCCGCCCCCCACCCGTTGCATGGAGAGCGGCAGGCCCACGCACAGGAAGACAAAGTACGTGGCGTACTTGAGGAGGCGGACGTTATTGAACTGAACCTTCGACATGGCCGCATCATAGGGCTTCGCGCCCGCCGCACCACCTGATAGAAGTCACGCTCCGGCAAACGGCAAGCGTCGGCTTTACAACGGTTTTACATACGCGACAGCGCGCCGCTAGGGTGGCCGGCGTGCCATAATGCCGCGCATTCGGCGGCCCGGGGGTCGCCCGTTTCGAAACCATCATTCCAGAACCCTTAGCGGAGCAACGAATGGCCCTTGCCATCCGCGACGTGCGTGAGCACGACCTGGATGCCGTGCTGGCACTCAATAACGAGGCAGGCACCGGTATCCTCGCCACGGACCGCAGCCGCCTGCGTCACCTGTACGAGATCGCGCATTATTTTCGCGTCGCCGAACAGGATGGCCGCATCCTCGGCTTCCTCATCGCCATGCGACCGGACGCCGAATACAGCAGTCCGAATTTCCGCTGGTTCCAGGGCCATTACGAAAGCTTCGTGTACATCGATCGGATCGTGATCGCGTCCGAATCGCGTGGCCATGGGCTGGGCCGAATCTTTTATTGCGATGTGCAGAGTTATGCCGAGGTACGTGTGCCGCTTTTGACCTGTGAAGTTTTTCTCGAACCGCGCAACGACCAGACCGTGCTGTTCCACGGCACCATGGGTTTCCAGGAAGTGGGCCAGCAGAAGATGGGCGATACCGGTCCGAAGGTGAGCCTGCTCGCGCGCGAGCTGCCGAGCTTTCCTTTCGTTCGTGAGCGCTACATCGAGCAGGACGGGCTGCCCTCCGTGGCCTGGCTGAGCGAACGCCAGCGTCCGATCGATGGTCACAAGGTGAACGCATGAACGCCCGTGCCGAATCCCTCGAGGCCGCCTGCGACCTCCGTTTCGGTCAGGTCGGCATTGCCTGCGTGCGTCTTCGCCGCGTGGACGCTGCCGCCCTCGTGGAAGAGCTGGAGCGTCGCGTGCGGGCGGCACCGCAAATGTTCGCCCGTGCGGCGGTCGTGCTCGACCTCTCGCACCTGCCCAAACTGCCCGACGACGGCATGGTGGATGCCCTGCTCGAAGCCATTCGCAGCGCCGGCATGCTTCCCGTCGGCATCGCCTATGGCACGCCCGAGACCGAAGCGCTCGCCGAACGAATGAACCTGCCGCTGATCGCCAAGTTCCGCGCGCAGTACGAACCCGGCCAGTCCGCCGCAACGCCCGCTGGCGGCGTACCCGCACGCAGCGAGCCGGTGGCGGCCATGGCGACGATCGACCAGGATGTCGAGCCGGGCAGCACCACCACCGCTCAACACCACACCGGCAGCGCCGTGCGTTCCGGCCAGCAGATCTATGCGCGGGACCGCGATCTGGTCGTCACGGCAGCGGTGGCCAATGGCGCGGAAGTCATCGCCGACGGTTCGATCCACATCTACGGCGGCCTTCGCGGTCGCGCCATGGCCGGCGCACAAGGCGACGAATCCGCACGCATCTTCTGCTCCGACTTCCGTGCCGAACTGGTCGCGATCGCCGGGCATTACCGCGTATTCGAAGACATGCCGAAAGAATTCGAGGGCCAGGCCGTGCAATGCTGGCTCGATAATGGAAAACTCATGATCGCGCGCCTGTGACGCGCGGTCCCACGCTTATTCGCGGAGACATCTCTTGACAGAAATCATCGTCGTCACCTCCGGCAAGGGCGGAGTCGGCAAGACCACCACCAGCGCCTCCCTCGCCACCGGTCTCGCGCTCGAAGGCAAAAAAGTCGCCGTCATCGATTTCGACGTCGGCCTGCGCAATCTCGACCTGATCATGGGCTGCGAGCGGCGCGTGGTTTACGACTTCGTCAACGTCGTGCACGGCGAAGCCACGCTCAAGCAGGCCCTGATCAAGGACAAGCGCCACGAGACCCTGTTCGTGCTCGCCGCGTCGCAGACGCGCGACAAGGACGCGCTCACCCAGGAAGGCGTGGAAAAAGTCCTCGACGAGCTGACCAAGGAAAACTTCGACTACGTCGTCTGCGATTCCCCGGCTGGTATCGAAAAGGGCGCGCACCTGGCGATGTACTTCGCCGACCATGCCGTCGTCGTCGTCAACCCCGAAGTCTCCTCGGTGCGCGACTCGGATCGCATCCTCGGCCTGCTCGCCAGCAAGACCCGTCGCGCCGAAAAGGGTGAAACGCCGATCAAGCAGCACCTGCTGCTGACGCGCTACAACCCGAATCGCGTCGAAGCCGGCGAAATGCTCAGCGTGAAGGACGTCGAGGACATCCTCGGTATCAACGTCGTCGGCGTGATTCCGGAATCGGAAAACGTGCTCGCCGCATCCAATGCCGGCGTACCGGTGATTCTCAACGACGACTCCAATGCCGGTCTCGCCTACAAGGATACGGTTGCCCGCATCCTCGGTCGCGAGCTTCCGCTACGTTTCGTCGAGCCGGTCAAGAAGGGCTTCCTCAAGCGCGTCTTCGGAGGTTGAGCATGGGTATTCTCGATTTCCTGAAGCGCAAACCCGAAGCGACTGCGGGCGTAGCCAAGGAGCGACTGCGCATCATCGTGGCCCAGGAGCGCTCCACGCGCGGCGGTCCCGACTACCTGCCGCTGCTGCGTAACGAGCTGCTCGAAGTCATCCGCAAGTACGTCAATGTCGACGTCGATGCCGTGAACGTCACGCTCGACCGCGACAGCGGTCACGAGGTGCTCGAACTCTCGGTCGCCCTTCCCGACGGCAAGCCCGCCACCTCGGCATGAACGTATCCGATCCCGCCGACGCGGTCCTCCGCGTCGGCGCCATCGGCTTCGACGAACCGCGCGTCCTGCTCGCCCGCTACGGCCTGATGCTCATCGAGGTCGCGGATGGCGACGCCATTCCCGGCAGTTTCTGGGGCGACACCGAGGCCGGCATCATCGGCACGACGGTCTACGCCCGTGCCGATACGCCCGTGCACTCGCTACTGCACGAGGCCTGCCACCTCATCGTGCTTCCCGAAGACAAGCGTGCCCTGGTGCATACCGACGCCACGGACTCCATCGAGGAAGAAGACGCAACCTGCTACCTGCAGATCGTCCTCGCCGGGCAATTGCCGTCCGTCGGTTCCACACGCCTGATGGAAGACATGGACCGCTGGGGTTACACCTACCGACTGGGTTCAACGCGTGCGTGGTTCGAGCAGGATGCACCGGAAGCGCAAGCGTTCCTGCGCGAGCGCGGCTTGCCAACGCGTTCCTTGTAGGAGCCGATTCATCGGCGATCCCGCGGCAGCGGGCAAGACCGTCGCAAGCTCTCAATCGCCGATGAACCGGCTCCTGCCAGGCGAGGGCTGCCGTCAACCCGACTAACCCGGCTCGTTGCGCTCGATCTGCGACACGACGCTCGAAGCGGCGCCAGCCTGCGTGCGAGCGAGGCGACGGCGCTCCAGCGTGGCGTAACAGATCCACGCGGCCAGGCCGATCAGGCACATGCATGTGGTGCCGATGGCGAGGGCGAGCATGCTGCCGGACAGCGCCGGCGAGAGTACGCCGGCGACGACGGCCGTGAACATCAGGCTGCCGAAGGCCTGGACGGACGACACCCCACCGCGCTGCTCGGGGAAGCGATCGAGCAGGAGCAGGGTCAGGGTCGGAAAGGCCAGTTGTACGCCACAGCCATAGAGAGCCAGTGGCAGGGTGGACCACGGCACGCGTGGATGGTCCAGCGTCAGCGCGAGGATCAGGTTCAGGGCACACGACGACAGCATGGCCGCGTAACCCCAGTTCACCGTGCGCGCCGCACTCGCCCGCCCGGCCACGCGGCCGGAAACGAAGGCACCGAAGACCATGCCGCTGACGACCGGGACAAACAACCAGGGGAAGCCATCGGCGCCCAGATGGAGCAGGTCACGGATCAGCTGCGGCGCCGACGCGATGTAAAGGAACAGACCAGCGAAGTTGATCGAACTGGCGATCGCCAGCGGCCAGAACGGCAGGTCGCGAAGAATCGTCAGGTAGCCGTGCAACAAGGGCCGCGGTCGGAACACCGTGCGCTTTTCCTTCGGATGCGATTCGACCAGCAGGCGCGCCACACTCACCGTGAGCGCCACAGTGAAGGCAGCCAGGGCCCAGAAGATGCCCCGCCAGCCATCGATGCCGAGCAACCACGCGCCGATGATCGGGGCGATGGCCGGCGCCACGCCGAAGATCATCATTACCTTCGACATCATCCGCTGGGCCTCTTCGCCCTGCATGGTGTCGCGCACGACGGCACGCCCGATGACGATGCCCGCGCCGCCGCACATGCCCTGGACGATGCGGCAGCCAAGCAGGAAGCCGAACGTCGGTGCCATCGCCGCGCCCACCGAGGCGACGGCATAGATGGCCATGCCGGTCACGATGACCGGCTTACGCCCGTAGGCATCCGACAGGGCGCCGTGAAACAGGCTCATCACGGCATAGGCAAGCAGATACACGCTGAGCAGCTGCTGCAAGGCCACTTCGCCCACGCCGAAGTCGCGCCCGATATCCGGAAAGCCCGGAAAAATGGCGTCGATCGAGAACGGCCCGATCATGGACAGGGCCGCCAGCAGGAACGGCAGGTAGCGCCGCAGGTCGCGGGTCGCGGAGGTCATGGACCTTCAAGGCGGTGGCAAGGGGACTGAGCGAGTATAGCTTCAAGGTTTCGGTCCATAATCGTGCCATCGAACTACGCAGGAGTTGCCGTGGGTTACACCGGTTTTCTTGCCGTCGGCATCGGCGGCGCACTCGGTTGCTGGTTGCGCTGGGGGCTGGCCATCATGTTCAACCCGCTCTTCCCGAACCTCCCGCTCGGCACGCTGGCGGCCAATCTTGCCGGCGCCCTGCTCATGGGCGTCACGCTGGGCGTGTTCGACCACTTCACTGCCTTGCCGATGGAAGCGCGGCTGCTTGTCGCCACCGGATTCCTCGGCGGCCTTACGACCTTTTCGACCTTCTCGGCCGAGGCCACCGGCTTGCTCCTTCGCGAGCAGTACGGCTGGTTCGCCGCGCATATCGGGTCAAACCTGGTCGGCTCCATCGCCATGACGATTGCCGGCCTCTTCATTACACGCGGAGTACTGAAGCACTTTTAAGCGCCACGCCGCGCGGGGCGGCGAGAGGATCACCAGGGATCACATCGATGAGCCACGATTCTTCTTCTCTCAAGGCACGGGCGCAGGCCCTGCTGGAACAGGCCGGCATCACCCTCGGCGGAAACCGGCCCACCGACCTCGTCGTGCATGACGAGCGCACCTATCCCCGCGTATTCGCGCACGGCTCGCTAGGCCTGGGCGAGGCCTATATGGAAGGCTGGTGGGACGTCGGCGACCTCCCGGCCTTCTTCGCCCGCGTACTCGGCTCCCATGTCGACGACTCGCTGCGTACGCTGGACACCCTCGTCGCGCACCTGAAGGCGCGTTTCCTCAACCTGCAGCGCGGCGACCACGCCTGGGACGTGGGTCGGCAGCATTACGACCTGGGCAACGACCTTTTCGAAGCGATGCTGGGCAAGCGCATGGTCTATTCCTGCGGTTACTGGGCGAACGCAAGCAACCTCGACGATGCCCAGGAAGCCAAGCTCGACCTGATCTGTCGCAAGTTGCGCCTGCGTCCTGGCCAGCGCCTGCTGGACATCGGTTGCGGCTGGGGCGAGGCCCTGAAGTACGCGGCGGAACGCTATGGCGTGAGCGGCGTCGGCGTGACCATTTCGAAGGAACAGGCCGAGTACGCGCGCGAACTGTGCAAGGGCCTGCCGATCGAGATCCGCCTGCAGGACTACCGCGATCTCGACGAACGCTTCGATGCGATCCTGTCGGTAGGCATGTTCGAGCATGTCGGCGGGAAGAACTACCGCACCTGGTTCGAAGTGGCGCGGCGTTGCCTGCATCCCGAGGGACTGGCTGTCCTGCATTCCATCGGCAGCAACGAACAGCCGGGCCGGCCCGACCCATGGATCGAGAAATACATCTTCCCGAACTCGGTCATACCGGCGATGAGCCAGGTGGCGACCGCGCTTGAAGGGCTGTTCGTGGTCGAGGACTGGCACAACTTCGGCACCGATTACGATCGCACGCTCACCGCGTGGCTGGCCAACTTCAACGAGGCGTGGCCGCAACTGGCCGGACGTTACGACGAGCGGTTCCGCCGTATGTGGCAGTTCTACCTCGGTTGCTCGGCCGGTATCTTCCGCAGCCGACGCGATCAGCTGTGGCAGCTCACCCTCTCGCCCAGGGGTGTTGCCGGCGGGCTCCGCGTACCGCGCTGACGCCGCGACGACTTCGTGCCCCGTACGGTCGGGGCATGAACGAGCGGGCGAACGCCAGCGGCGGCGTGGTGGAAACAGACGTACCGGCCCGGCTGGACCGCCTGGCGTGGGGACGCTTTCACACGCTCGTCGCCGTCGCGCTAGGCATCACCTGGATACTCGATGGCCTGGAAGTCACGATCACCGGGTCGATCGCCGGGGCGCTGAAGTCCAGCCCGGTACTGCACCTCAGCGACATGCAGGTGGGACTGGCCGGCAGCCTGTATCTCGTCGGCGCCGTCGCCGGGGCGCTGGTCTTCGGTTGGCTGACCGATCGCCTGGGCCGCAAGAAGCTCTTCACCGTCACGCTCGGCCTGTACCTCGTCGCGACAGCCGCGACCGCGTTCTCGCCGAGCTTCGTCACCTTCGTGATCTTCCGCATGCTGACCGGGGCCGGCATCGGCGGCGAGTACGCCGCCATCAACTCAGCCATCCAGGAGCTGATCCCGGCCCGCTACCGTGGGCATACCGACCTGGTGATCAATGGCAGCTTCTGGGTGGGTGCGGCGATGGGTGCCCTCGGTGCCGTCGCCCTGCTCGACGGCGGCTTGGTCTCCGCCGAAATCGGCTGGCGGCTCACCTTCGGCCTGGGCGCGATCCTCGGCCTGGGCGTGCTCGTGCTTCGACACTGGGTACCGGAAAGCCCCCGCTGGCTGATGCTCCACGGACGCATCGACGAAGCCGAGGCGGTCGTCGCGCAGATCGAACAGCGGCTGGGCGTTCCACCGCCGTCGGAACCGTTGCCGACGCTGCGCCTGCGGCCCCGCCGACTGACCCTTGGCGCCGTCGCTACCACCTTGTTTCGCGACTATCCAAAGCGGACCGTGCTCGGCCTGATCCTCATGGCCACCCAGGCGTTTTTCTACAACGCGATCTTCTTCACGTACGCGCTGGTGCTCGGGCGCTTCTACGGTGTCGCCGACGCCGATATCGGTTTCTACCTGTTGCCCTTCGCCGCGGGCAATTTCCTCGGCCCGCTGCTGCTGGGGCGGCTGTTCGACACGGTGGGACGAAAGCCGATGATCGCCATCACGTATGCCATGTCCGGCCTGCTCCTGTTCGCCACGGCGTGGTTGTTCGTCCACGGCAAGCTGGATGCCCGTACACAGACCATGGCGTGGAGCGTCGTGTTCTTCTTTGCCTCGGCGGCGGCGAGCTCCGCGTACCTCACGGTGAGCGAGAGCTTTCCGCTCGAGCTCCGTGCCCTCGCCATCGCGCTGTTCTACGCCTTTGGCACGGCGCTCGGCGGCGTGGTCGGGCCATGGTTTTTCGGCTCTCTCATCGGCACGGGCGAACGTGAGGCCATCGGTTGGGGCTATGCCCTTGGTGCCGGCCTCATGCTGCTGGGCGCGGCCGCCGCCCTAGCTCTCGGGATCGCTGCCGAGCGGCGTCCGCTGGAGGATATCGCCGCTCCGCTCGGGCGCGCCGACTGACCGTAGGAAACGCCTGCGCAACAGGCTCCGGATGAAGTAGAGCGCGGGCTGTGGGTCGTCCCGCCGAAAGGTATGCAGGTGCGCCCTCGCCCACTGGCTCAGCACGCGCAACCAGGGCAGCCGTTGGCGCTTTCGCAGGGCGAGCACCGTCGGGATATCGTGGTAGAGGTCGACGCAGGCCACGCCCTCCGGGTAAGCACGCGTCGCACGCGTCACCGGGAGTCCCTGCGCATCCTGCCAGGCCATCTCGCACACGTTCATGCCGCAGCGTGCGGCGAACTCGACGTAAGTCCACGCGCGCGTGTTCACCTCGATGATGCGATAGACGCCGTCGCGCGGATCGCGTTTGAATTCGGCGCTGAAGATGCCCCGATAATCCAGGCCATCCAGCAGGCGGCGCAAATGATGGACAGCGTCCGGCAGGATCGCGAGTGGCACGGAGTGACAACACGAGCTGTTGCCGAAGTCCGGTGGCGACATGCGCAGGCGCCGTCGGGCGAAGACGCCGGCATACGCGCCATGCCTGTCGCGAAAGCCGTCCACGAAGAAATGCTCGCTGGCCGGACCGGGAACGTATTCCTGGGCCATCACGCTGAAGCCCTGCGCATGCAGACGCGCCCACGTTTCGCGCAGCGCCTCGGGGTTGTCGACCCAGATCCCTTTCACGCCGGTGACATCGCTGAAGCGCTGTGAGTTCACGGGCTTGACGAAGACCCGGTCCATCGCGTCGAACGGGATGGTTTCGATGTCTTCCAGGCAGGCGATGCGATACGTCCGCGGATGCGGAATGTGCGCGGCCGCCAGGTAACCGGCGAAGACCGCCTTGTCCTGCAACAGCTCCTGGGCGTCGCGGCTGGACGTGCTGACCAGGAAACGCTCGCCGAGCCCGGTCGACGGCAGGTCGGCGAGCCAGAGCGCGGCATCGTCCGCGCCGGGAATGATGACGGCCCTGTCCAGCGGCATCGCCCGTAACGCGGCGAGCGCCTGTTCGCCCGGTTGGCCATCCCACGGGTCGCTGCCCGGCGTCGGCCGGTACCAGCGCGAACGGGTGACGAGATCGCCGGGTGGGCAGGCCACATAGGCGGG
>NZ_JBFUIT010000099.1:0-12567 GCF_056401735.1 Luteibacter sp. P4_D7_3 | reverse complement strand
CTCGAAGAGCCGCGCCGCGGCCCCAAGGGCCAACCCGACCGCGACTCCAACGACAGCACGAGCGTGAGGCGGCAAACGCCGCTAAGACATGCGTCGCGAAGCGGCAATCCTTTCAAATGCCCAACATCAAATAAGCGCGGCATACCCCATCCGCGCATCCGGCCAGCGGCACTGGAACCCCGACGCGCGAAGGCGCGCATTCGACATGCGCTTGTTGCCGACACCTGGGGCGGATGGCCCCTCGGGGGGAGGTGCCGCGCCGAGCAGGCCGGCGAGGTAGTCATAGAGTTCATCGACAGGCAGCGGCGTATCGTCGACGCCGACGTACAGCGACTCGGGCGCATCCAGCGACAGTAGATGCGCAATCGCCGCAGCCGCGTCGTCCACGTGAATCCGATTGGCGAAGACGCTGCGACCGCGCGGCACGGAAACTTTGCCTTCGCGAAGCCGGTCGAGCAATTGCGTGCGGCCGGGGCCGTAAAGCCCGGCGAGCCGCAATGACATCCCGCCCAGATCACGCGATGCCAGCCACTGCTCGGCCTCGACCAGCACACGTCCGTTGAAGCCTGGCGGATCCGTCGGCGTCGTTTCGTCGACCCAGTCGCCGGCGTGCTCACCGTAGACGGCGGTCGAAGAGACGAAGAGCGTGCGACCGGGCGGCGCCGGCAGCGCTTCGACCAGATGGCGGAGCCCATCGAGGAACACGGCGCGATACGCCGCCTCATCGCGTGCATCCGGCGTCGGCGCGAAGACCACCGCGTCGACCTTCGGAAGGCCACGCAAGGTGTCCGGACGGGTGAGGTCGCCGCGCAGCCAACGAATCGCCGGATCGGGTGGCATCTGGCCACGGCGCAGCGCAAACACCTGTTTTCCCTGCGCCACGAGGCGCCGGGCCACGCGGCTGCCGACGTCGCCGGCGCCGGCGATCAGCACGGTCTCGTTCTTCTGCGGATGGCTTATTGCTAGCATGGGTGTGATGAATCCTTCGCCCAACCTGTTCCTGGTCGGCCCCACGGGGGCCGGCAAGACCACGATCGGACAGCGCCTTGCGGCGCACTATGGCCTGACGTTCGTCGACCTCGACGTTGAAATCGAGGCACGCTGCGGCATGACGATCCCCGCGATCTTCGAAAGCGAAGGCGAGGCGGGTTTCCGGGCGCGCGAGTGCGCGCACCTGGACGAGTTTAGTCTGCGCAACGGCATCGTGCTCGCCACCGGCGCCGGCGCCGTGCTCGATCCCGCCAACCGTGAGGCGCTGATGAGCCGGGGTACCGTGCTCATGCTCGGCGTCGACGTGGACGAACAGCTCGACCGTCTGCAGCACGATCGCATCCGCCCGATGATTGCCGGTAGCGACCGCCGGGGCCGGCTGGAAAACCTCGCGCACGACCGCAATCACCTTTATGAGGAGATCGCCGACCTGATCTTTCGTGGCCGCCACGAAGGAGTCGACGATGCCGCCCCGCGGGCAATCGCCCTGCTCGACCGCCACTGGAAACGCAGCTGATGGAAACCGTCGATGTCGCACTCGCCGGACGCGATTACAGCGTCTGGATCGGCCCTGGCCTCATTGCCGATAGCGCCCGCTGGCGTGCGAGGATTCGGGGTCGGCACGTGCTGGTGGTCAGCAACACCACCGTCGCGCCGCTCTATCTTTCCGCGCTGGCCAAAGGCCTCGAGGGCCTCACCTGGTCGTCCTACCTGATCGATGACGGCGAGGCTCACAAGACCTTTGCCAACGTCGGTCGTGTCCTCGAAGCGCTCGGTGAGCTCGGCGCCACACGCGACGCCTGTGTCATCGCCCTCGGTGGCGGCGTGGTCGGCGATCTCGCCGGCTTTGCCGCCGCCTGCTGGATGCGTGGCATCGACTTCATCCAGGTACCCACCACCCTGCTTGCCATGGTCGATTCATCGGTCGGCGGCAAGACGGGCGTGAACCTGCCCGCGGGCAAGAATCTCGCCGGGGCCTTCCACCAGCCGCGCGCCGTCGTCGCCGACGTGGATGTCCTGGCCACCCTGCCCCAGCGCGAATACCGCGCCGGTCTGGCGGAAATCGTCAAGGGTGCCGCCATCGGCGATCCGGCCTTCTTCGAATGGCTGGAAACCCATGCCGACGCGCTGGCCCGACGCGAGCCCGCCATCCTGATCGAGGCCATCGCGCGTAAGTGTCGCTACAAGGCCGGCGTGGTAGCCCGTGACGAAACCGAACAGGGCGAGCGCGCGCTGCTCAACCTCGGCCACACCTTTGGCCATGCCCTGGAAACCGCCGGTAATTACAGCGAGATTCTTCACGGCGAAGGCGTGGCGATCGGTATGGTGCTTGCCGCCCGCTTGTCGGAGAAGCTCGGCATGGCGCCCGCCGCCGATACGCAGCGACTCACCCGACTGCTGGAGGGCCTGGGCCTTCCCACGACGCCATCGCGGGAGCACGCCGCCAGCCGCCTGCTCGACCTGATGCGCCTGGACAAGAAGAACACCGCGGGCACGCTGCGCCTGATCCTCTGGCGCGGTATCGGCCGTGCGGAGATCGTTTCCGGCGTGCATGACGCCGATGTGCTCGCCGTGCTGGATTGACGCATATCGTGCGTACCCCGGGGCGACCACCTACAATGATCGGCCCTGCGCCAGCCCGGATCGTTTGATGCGGATCTACATGCAAACCATGCCCGAAGCGGTGACGGAAGCGCCCCGCTTTTTCCAGATCACGTTGGAGCAGGATCTCCTCGGTGGCTGGACCCTGTACCGCGAGAGCGGCGTCCAGGGTGGCAAGACGACGCTGAAGCGTGAGGTCTACCTCGAGCGCGATGCCGCGCAAGCCGCCTTCGAGAAGGCGCGCGACGCACAGATAAAAAAAGGGTTCAAAGTCATGTTCAGCCAGGGCCAGGAGTCAGCGCATGGCCGCTGACACGCTCCGCAACGATCGTTTTCTCCGCGCGCTTCGCCGTGAAACCACCGACACCACGCCGATCTGGGTGATGCGCCAGGCAGGCCGCTACCTGCCGGAATACCGGGCCACGCGCTCGAAGGCAGGCAGTTTCATGGGCCTGGCGACGAACCCCGAGTACGCCTGCGAGGTCACCCTGCAGCCACTCGAGCGCTTCGATCTCGATGCGGCGATCCTGTTCTCGGACATCCTGACGATTCCCGATGCGATGGGCCTCGGCCTCTCGTTCGCGCAAGGCGAAGGCCCGCGCTTCGAGCGCCCGTTGCGCGATGCCGCTTCGATCGAAAAACTCGCCGTGCCCGACATGGATGGCGAGCTTCGCTACGTGATGGACGCCGTCCGCCTGATCCGCAAGGAACTGGGCGGCCGCGTGCCGCTGATCGGCTTCTCCGGCAGCCCGTGGACACTCGCCTGCTACATGGTGGAAGGCGAAGGCTCGAAGGATTTTGCGCGGGTCAAGGCGCTGGCCTGGAACGAGCCCGCACTCGCCCACCACCTGCTCGACACCGTCGCCCGCTCCGTCGCGGCCTACCTGATCGCGCAGGCCCACGCCGGCGCTCAGGCACTGATGATTTTCGACACCTGGGGCGGTCTGCTCGGCCCAACGCCCTTCAGGGAATTCTCCCTGCGTTACATGGCGCAGGTGGTGGATGCACTGAAGGCCGATCCGGTCAGCCGCGAACTGCCGGTGATCCTGTTCTCCAAGGGCGCCAGCGGCCAGCTCGAAGCGCTCGCCGACACCGGCTGCACGGGTCTGGGCGTCGACTGGACGATCGACATCGGCGAAGCCCGCCGTCGCGTCGGCGACCGCGTGGCCCTGCAGGGTAACCTCGACCCGTCGGTGCTACGCGCCTCGCCGGACGTCGTGGCGCGCGAGGCCCGCGCGGTGCTCGATGCGTTCGGCAATCACCCCGGCCACGTGTTCAATCTCGGTCACGGGATTACGCCGGAAGTGGACCCGGACAACGTGAAGGTGCTCGTGGATACCGTGCATGAGCACGGACGGGCGATTCGCGCGGGCTGAGGCTGGCTGGCCGCCTGAGGCTGGCTGGCCGCGCTGCCGCGCGGATCGCCGATGAATCGGCTCCTACCACCCGAGCWGGGGATCGCTCCGGCTCGGTAGGAGCCGATTCATCGGCGAATAAAGACATGCGCGGCGCAGCCGCGAACCGCCGATGGCGGCCCCGGTCAGGCCAATCCCTTAAAACCGATTGGGCCCCGCAATATGACATTTCCCCACTTCAGCCCGAGCTGCCATCGCCTGGCTCTGGTCATTCGCCTGCATGCGCATTTCGTAAATGGTCTGCCAGTTGCGCGCGCAGAGGCTGCCCGACTTCGGGCCCATCTCGAACGACTGCTTCGCCAGCTTCTCGGCGAGCGGGAAATCCTGCATGCGGACGGCCACTTCAGCGCGGTCCTGGATCAGTTCCGGCGCCTCGGGCGCCATCTTCAGGGCCTGCACGAGCTTGGCATCCGCGTCCGGGTAGCGACCGGCCTGTTCATCCGCCTGGGCGGACTTTTCCAGGCCCTGCACGCCAGGATCGCGTAAGGGAGCGACTTCGATCGCCGACTTCTCGCGCTCACCCGCAGCGCGGATCTGGGCGACGATGTCGTAGGCGGGTTTGCTGGGACGGGTAGCCTGCGGCGGGGCGGGCTGGCTGCAGGCGGCGACGAGCGCGACGGCGGCGATGGCACAAAAGCGAAGGCGATGCATGGGTCAATCCGTAGGATTACTGGGAACGGGCGGCGCCGGCTGGGCGTCACCGCCGCCGAACATACCCTTGAATTGCTGCCAGAAACAGCCCTCCTCGGCATCCGGCACGTAACCGGACACGAACGGGAACTGCCGGGCGCCCTGGCAGGAGGGGTCGGTGCGCTTGCCTGTCTGCGGGTTCACCCAGGCCATTTCGAGGCCATCGGCCAAGGTTGTGGGTAGTGGCCGGGTCGGCAGCTTGCGGAACAACTCCTGCCACACGCGCATGCTGCCGGTGGCGCCGTAAAGCCCGGTTGGCTTGTTATCGTCGCGGCCCATCCAGATCACGGCCAGGTGCTCGCCCGTGAAGCCGGCGAACCAGCTGTCGCGCTGGCTATCGCTGGTACCCGTTTTACCGGCCGCGTGGAGCGAGCCCAGTGAGGAGTTGCCGATGGCGGCAGCGGTGCCGCTGTTGACCACCTGCTGCATGGCCCACGTGGTCAGGCGCRTGGCCTGTTGGTACTCGCCTTCGCCACCCTTCACTTCGTAGCGCTTGATCGCCTGGCCCTTGTTGTCCATCACGCCGCTCACAGCCACCAAGGGCAAGGCATGGCCGTCGGCAGCAATGTATTCGTAGAGTTGGGCCACCTGGAACGGTGAAAGGTCGATCGCACCAAGCAGCAGCGACGGACTCGGATTGACATCCTCGAGACCGAACGATTCGAGGAAGCCCTTGATCCGCGGGACGCCGACCTGCATGCCCAGGTGGACCGTCGCCAGGTTCCACGAATGCACCAGGGCGTCGAGCATCGGCACCTCGCCGTGAATCTCGCGATCGTCGTTCTGCGGGGTCCAGGGCTTGCCGTCCGGCTGGGTCATGTTGATCGGCGTGTCCTCGACGATCGTGGCAAGCGACCACTTCGACGGCTGCGCCCATGCCACCAGATACACCAGCGGCTTTACCAGCGAGCCGATCGAGCGGCGGGCGTCCAGCGCGCGATTGAAGCCCTGGTCGCCCGGATCGCGCGAGCCGACCACGGCCAACACGCTGCCCGTGGTGGTATCGGTCACCACGGCCGCTGCCTGGGCGGCCGCACCGCGCTTACCGAGCGATTTGGCCGTCGTCAGGATGGCCTGCTCGGTGTACAGCTGGGCGGCCGGGTCGAGCGTGGTGAAGATGCTCAGGCTGCCGTCGCGCAGGGCGGCTTCGTCGAAGTCGTTGGTGATCTGCGCACGAACCAGCTGCATGAAGGCGGGGAAGCGATTGTGCGGAAGCTGCGCGTTCTCGGCGATGCCCAGTGGCGTGGCCTGCGCCGCCTTCAGCTGGGCGTCGTCGAGCAGGCCGGTGTCGTGGAACTGCTGCAGCACGAGGTTGCGGCGCGATAGCGCGCGGTCCGGGTAACGGCGGGGATCGTAATAGCTCGGCCCTTTGACCAGACCGACAAGCATGGCGATTTCCTGCGGACGCAGGTCTTCGAGGCGACGGCCGAAGAAGAACTCGCCGCCGGCGGCAAAACCGTGCACGGCCTGGCTGCCCTGCTGGCCGAGGAAGACCTCGTTGACGTAAGCCTCGAGAATGCGTCCCTTCGAGTAGTGCGCCTCCATCAACACCGAAAGGATGGCCTCGTTCACCTTGCGCAGCATGTTCTGGCTGCGGTCGAGGAACAGGTTGCGCACCAGCTGCTGGGTCAGCGTCGAGCCGCCCTGCACCGCATGACCGGCGCGGAGATTGGCCAGCGACGCACGCGCGATCGCGGAGAAATCGATGCCGATGTGATGGTTGAAGTCGCGATCCTCTACGGCCTGCAAGCCCTGCACCAACAGCGGCGGCACGTTCTCGAGGCGCACGATGCGGCGCTCTTCCTGCTGCGCGCCATACAGCGTGGCGATGCGGGCGGGGTCGAGGTGGATGCTCTTGATCGGCTTGTCGTTCGTATCGTCGACGACCTGACCCACCTGGCCGTTGGCGAGGGTGACCCGGATGCGATGCGGCAGCTCGCCGCCATCGGGACCCGAATAGCCTCGCGAGGCGATGAGGAAGCGTGAACCGCTCTTCGAGTAGCTGCCCTGGACCTTGCCGCCGCCTTCGGTGGTGTAGCCGGCAAACGTGAGCTCAAGTTCCAGCGCCGCAGGCGTCATCGCACGCCCCGGTTCCAGCGGGAGCGGCCGCGCATAGACGCGGGTCGGCACCGCGAACACCAAGTCGTTGAAGCGATCCTGCAGGCGCGCATTGAGGATCAGCGTGTACGGCAGGAGGAAACCGAACACCAGGCCCATCACGAGCCAGAAGGGAATGCGCAGCCAGGGCCAGCTGGCACGCAGGAGGGAGCCAAGACGATTCAGGAAAGCCAACGCGGGGAGGTCCTGGGGAAAGAGACGTAGCCGGATGATAGGGGCACAGCCCCGGCGCTCATCTGAACGAATGCTGGCGAAGCGATGACCCCGACGATCAGGACGCCACCTGCCAGGTCTCGGGTCGTGGCGAAAAGTCGCGCGGATGAATGTCCAGAGCGGCTTCCAGGGGGCGATTGTCGGCGATCAGGTCGCTATCGAGTCGGTGAATGGGCCCGCGCATCGCCGGCGAAACAAGGGTCGCCACGTTCAGGATAAAGCGCGGAATCGGCAACGGCAGGGTCACCGACCCGGCCGTACGGCGTGCCCGGCGGAACATTTCGGCGGCACTGAGCCGTTCGCCGCCACCGATCGAGAACGTCTGGTTACGGCCCGCCGGCAGCGCCAGGGCGGCCACGATGGCCGCGGCGATGTCGTCGGCGTGGACCGGCTGCCGTTGCCCCCGCCCTGCCGGCAGCGGAAAGACGTGGCGGCGGAGGGCTCCCTGGACCACGGGGGTGAGGCTCTTGTCCAGACCGGCGCCATAGATGAGGGTCGGCCGGAAAATCGTCCACGGCATGCCTCGTGAGGCGCATGTCGTGCTGAGTTGCGTCTCGGCGTCGCGCAGCGTTCGCGACAGCTCGCGCTCATCGGCGTTCGCGGAATCGCGTTTGGTCTCCGCACTCATGGACGATGTCGCCAGGACATGTGGCGTACCCGGCAGCCGCGTGAGCGACAACCAGTGCGCCATCCAGTTCACGGGACCAAGGCAGACAATCGCCTTTAACGGCGGCAGCGAAGGCATGCCATCCGGAAGATGACCGACGAGCCAGTCGGGGTGATCGCTCCGGGACGTCCGGCTCATCGCGAGTACGTCTTCGCCGGCAGCCGCAAGGCGAGGCAGGAGAAAGTGGCCGATCTGACTCGATGCGCCAATAACGAGAATCTGCATGCGTTCGCTCATCGCCCCGTCGCGATGCGCTCGTAGGCGCCCTGGAGGCGCGGATCGTCCGGCGCGTAATGGCGTGCGCGATCGAGGGCCTGGAAGGCGCCCTGGCGGTCGCCTTGCGATGAACGCTGGAGGGCGCTGTCGATCCACGCACTGCCGAGGCGGTGGCGCATTTCGCCTTGCGACGCATCACCGGGTGCGAGATCCGAAAGCGTGGCGTAGAGGTCCTCCGCACGCTTCACGTTGCCGTTGGCAACGGCCTGCTGCATGAGTTTCTCGACCTGCCCGGGCAAGCCCTGCAAGCCGGCACGAGCGGCCGGGTCGTTGCCATCGATCGCCAGCGCATTGCGATACAGGTCGTAGGCGCTGTCTCCGGGCGGGTCCATGATGTCGCCGCGCGTCACGGCGGCCTGGGCACGACCGACCAGCGCGGCGACCTTCGCCTTCTGCTCCGGACTGACCGCCAGCGAGGCCTCGGCGGTATCGCCATTTCCTGTCGTGGCGACCGCGTCGGATGACGTGCCGCGCTTGACGCCCTTGGCGTCACCGCCGCCGATGCGTGCGCGTGCGGCGGCGAGTTCAGCGGATTTCGGCGCAAGCTTGGCAGCCTGGTCGAGCAGACGCGAGGCCTGCGCATCGTCTTCGCTGTCGAGCGCGGCATTGGCCTGCACGATCAGCGCCTGCGCGACCTGTCCAAGACCGGCCTTGGCGTCGGCGTTGTCGGGATCGGTCGCGAGCACGGCACGGAAACGTGCGAGCGCGTTGTCGTCGCCGTCACCGGTGAACCGGCCGGCGCGCATGGCGTCGTTACCCTGCTGAATGAGGGCGGTGATCGCCTGGTCGTCCTGCTTGCGGTTTTCCGCCAGCGACGCGCGCAACGACGGCAGATCGCCGTAGCCCGGCACGAGGATCGCGATGCGATCGACCAGCGCGTTGGCCTTCGGCCTGTCGTTGTCCGCAATGGCCTGGCGCGCCTGCGTTGCGAGCGCGTCGCCGACCTTGTCCAGGCCCCGCGCGGCGACGGCATTGGATTTGTCCGCGTCGAGGACGCGACGGTAGAGGGCACCCGCACCGTCGTCGCCATCGAGTTTGCCTGCAGCGAACGCCTGCTGCGCCTGGTCGACCAGGGACTCGGTATGGCCCTGCGGATTGCGCGCCTGGGACAGGCGAGCGCTGAGCTGCTCGACATCGTTACCGCCACCCAGCAACTCCCTCGCCACGCCGAGCGCGGCGTCCGCTTCGTCGAGCCGACCGGCGGAAAGTGCCTGGTCGGCGCGGGCGATCTCCGCCTGCCCCACCCGGCGCAGGCCGTCGCGAGCCTGGTCGCTGTCCGGTTGCTGGTCGCGCGCCTTTTCGAACAACTCACGCGCACTGTCGCCCTGCGTGCCGTCGAGCTTGCCGGCGTCGAGCGCCTGGTTCGCCTGGGTCAGTACGTCGTTCAATTCAGTGCTGGGGACGAGGTTGCGCAAGCGGTCCTGCTGCAGGTACAGGCCGGTGGCCGCACCAATCAGCACCAGCACCAGCACGGGAATCAGCCAGCCGCGTTTGCGCGCACGCCGTGGCGGTGGCGGCGTGGGGCCACCCGTGCGGCGACGCGGCTCGTCGACGACGAAATGAGGCAAGCCGTCGTCGACCGGCGGTGCCGGCTTGTCCAGGTCGTCGAGCCGACCGAGGGTCGGTTCGGTTCGCCCGCGGGGTTCGTGGTCGTTCGAGTCTCGGCGTCCGCTCATCGGTCAGGCATCTTCCCTAGGAGCGCAGCAGCTTAACATCGGGGTGTGAACGCCCGTTCAAAGCTCGACGCGGATGCGGCTCGCCGCGCGCTTGGCCTTCTCCAGCGCCTCCTCGACCGTCGCACCCCTGGCGAGCGTCACCGCCATGCGCCGGCGTCCACGCACTTCCGGCTTACCGAAGATGCGCAACATCGTGCCGGTCTCGGCCAGGGCGTCGGCGATGCCGTGGTAGGTCGGTGCCGCACCCTCGCCTTCAACGAGCACGGCGCAGGAGGCCGCCGGGGCAAAGGCGTGAATCTCGGGCACGGGCAGACCGAGGATGGCGCGGGCGTGCAAGGCGAACTCGGAAAGATCCTGCGAGATCAGGGTGACCAGACCGGTGTCGTGGGGGCGCGGGCTCACCTCGGAGAAGATGACCTCGTCGCCGCGCACGAAGAATTCCACGCCGAACACGCCCCAGCCACCCAGGGCGGCCGTGATCGTGTCGGCCTGGCGTTCGGCGGATGCACACGCGGCATCGCTCATCGGCTGCGGCTGCCACGATTCGCGATAGTCGCCCTCCTCCTGGCGATGGCCAATCGGCGCGCAGAACGACACGCCGTCACGATGGCGCACGGTGAGCAGGGTGATCTCGTAATCGAAGTCGATGAAGCCCTCGACGATGACGCGGCCGCGACCGGCGCGGCCACCCGACTGCGCGTACTCCCACGCGTCGTCCGCATCGTCCGGCTTGCGCACGACGCTCTGGCCTTTGCCTGAGGAGCTCATCACCGGCTTGACCACACACGGCGTGCCGAGCACGGCGATGGCGTCGAGAAATTCCTCGCGCGTGTCGCAGAACCGGTAGGGTGAGGTCGGCAGTCCCAGCGTCTCCGCCGCGAGACGGCGAATGCCTTCGCGATCCATCGTCAGCCACGCGGCTTTCGCGGTGGGAACGACCTTGAGGCCTTCTTTCTCCATCTCGATGAGGGTCTGCGTGTGGATCGCCTCGATCTCGGGAACGACCAGGTGCGGCTTCTCTTCCTCGATGAGCTTGCGCAGCGCAGCGCCGTCCAGCATGTCAATAACGTGGCTGCGATGCGCCACCTGCATCGCCGGTGCGTTCGGGTAGCGGTCCACGGCGATCACCTCGACGGCGAAGCGCTGGAGCTCGATGGCGACCTCCTTGCCGAGCTCGCCGGACCCCAGCAGAAGCACCTTGAGGGCGTTATGGGAATGCGGTGTGCCAAAGGAGGTCATGGGGCGGGTCCGGGAGGGGGTCGAAGCCCCCATTCTACCGGGCCTGACCACGACCAATGGGGTACTTGACTCCGGCCACGAAAGTGCTGTTATGAAGGTGTCCCCAACAATCCGGAAGTACGCTCATGAGACGTCGTCTTGCCGCCGTCGCCGTACTGCTGTGTCTGACCGCCACCTCGGCCCTGGCGGATCAGCGCTGGATGACCGTTCTCCTCGACGGTCGCAAGGTGGGCAACCTGGAAATCGACCGCGATCTGGCGGGCGACAAGGTGACCACCACCCAGGTGCTCAATTTCCGCCTCACTCGCGTGCACACGCCGATCCTGCTCCAGACCCGGATCAAGACCGTCGAATCCCCGCTGGGCGCCCCGCTGGCGTTCTATGCCAGTACTAACATGTCGTCGCAGCAGAATCTCGTGCAGGGTGAGGTGCGCGATGACGGCGCCTTCCAGGTCGCCAATACCGTGGGTGGCCAGTCGAAGGTCAACCTGCTGATCTGGCCGACTGGCGCCTCGCTGGCCGAAGGGCAGCGCCTGTCCATGGTTGCCCATGGCTTCAAGCCGGGTACGACCTACCAGATCCGCAACTTCGACGCCGTGAAGCAGCAGGTCGCCAACGTCGAGGTTGTCGTGATCGGTGACGAGGTGGTCGACATGCCCGACGACCGCCGCGAGACGGTCCATCACCTGCGTGAGTCACTGGTCGGTGCCACGGGGGACCACAGCGTGGACATCTGGGTCGACAACCAGGGATACATCCGTCGTGGCATCTCGCCACTACTCGGGTTCCGTCTGGAAATGGCCGCCTGTAGCGAAGCCTGCGCGAAGGCGCCCGACCAGGACGTGGACCTGCTTCGCGCGGCCATGATCCAGTCCCCGCGGCCGATGGTGATGGGCCTGCGCGCCGCCCCGGTCCGTTATACCGTCACGGTTCGCGGCAACTACCCACAGCCCTTCGTCGAAACCGACGAGCAACGCGTGAACTCGATAGGCGACGGCGTCTACATCATCGACGTCGGTTTCGGCCGCATGACGGACCACGAGGCCGCGCCTTCTCCCGAAGACACCGCACCGAATGCCTGGGTGCAGTCGGATTCGCCGCAGATTCGCGCGTTCGCAAAACAGATCACCGGCGACGCGACCAGCGATCTCCAGCGCATGCGCCGGCTTCGTTCGTACATCTCCGATTACATCTCGAGGAAAGGCCTCGACGTCGGCTACGCCTCCGCGCTGGAGACCATGGAAAGCCGGAACGGCGACTGCACCGAACACGCGGTACTGCTGACCGCCCTGGCGCGATCGATGGGCATCCCGGCCCGCGTGGTCACCGGCATCGTCTATGTCGAGCGCATGGGCGGTGTATCGCGGGTGTTCGTTCCCCATGCCTGGACGCAGGCCTTCATCGACGGCCGGTGGATCAGCTTCGACTCCGCACAGCGACGATTCGATTCGACCCATATCGCGCTGGGCGTGGGCAATGGCGACCCGTGGCGATTCTTCGCCGCGATGAGCACGCTGGGCCACATCACCATCGACCGGGCCGTGGCCGCCTCGAACCTGATGGACTTGCCGATGCCTTCGGGCATCACCGCCAACATCGGGGGTGGGGGCAAGGGGTCCGACTGACGGGACGATCGTCCGCCCGGAAGGGCATCGCCGATGAATCGGCTCCTACCGAGCGC
>NZ_JBFUIT010000098.1:0-12580 GCF_056401735.1 Luteibacter sp. P4_D7_3 | reverse complement strand
GGTCAAGGCGTCGTACGCGGAACGATGGTGTACGTGATCTTCGACGGATGCGCCGCGTCGTGGTGAACCGCGTTATGCGCGATCACACCCTTGGCCTCGTCATAGTTGTTACCCCCGGTATTGAGGTTGCGATCGAAGCGCGGGAAGTTGCTGCTGGAGATCGCCACGCGCAGCTTGTGCCCCGGATAGAAGAACATGCTCGTATCGATCGGCTGGAAGGTGACCTTGTAGACTTCACCATCCTTCATCCACACCGGCGGTTTGTCGTAGCCCTCGCGGTAACGCATGCGCTGGATGTTCTCGGTGATGTTGAATGCCTTGCCGTCCGGACGGACATCCATGACCTTGAACGTGAAGTCCGTGTCCTTCGCATCGGAGGAGACGTACAGCGTGACCGTGATGGGTCCGCTGACTTCGGTGCCTTCCTTGAAGGGTTCGGAGTCGTAGACCAGGATATCGTTACGAGCCAGCTGCGGGTTCTGGTCGAACGAACCGAACTTCACCGCATTGCCCTGGCAGCACCCGCCACCGCCCAGCGTGGTGACCGGATTGGCCGGATCGTAGACGAAGCTATCGGGCTGGTCGGTGCCGCCCGCGGTGTCGACGAGCTTGCCGTCGCCATACAGCGTGTTGGCCTTGCCGCCGCTGGTGAAAAACAGGTCGCGCGTGACGGCACCGGCCGGCGGCCAGGTTTGCGAGTTGCGCCACTTGTTCTCGCCCATCACGTAGTACATGACCTTGGGTTGCTTATCGACGACGGGGCTGTCCACGCCTTTGAGGAACTTGTCGAACCAGCCGAACACCAGGCCTTCGTAGTCGAAGCGGGCATCGCCGACATCGAGATCGCCGATCATGGTGTGTTCGGTGGCACGCGTATAGGCGCAGTGCAGGACCGGCGCGATGATGGCGTACTGTTCGTCGGCGACATTCTTGGGCGCCGTGGCGCGCACCTGATTGAAGGCGGCCAGATTCGGTGAGACGGACACGTCGAACCAGCTCATGAACCACAGGCCCGGCTTGTTGATCTTCATATCGTCATGCCACAAACCGCCCTTGCGCCAGGCGGGGCTGTTCGGCGTGCGCGCGATCATGTTGCCGCCCGTCGGCACGTCCATGGCGTCGGCGAAAATGCCCTTGGGGCCATCGACGGCCTTGAGGATCTCGTTCTCCGGCAGGTGCCAGAACGCCTGGTCCCAGTCGACCGGGGGCATCTGCGGATCCAGGTCGAAGGCCTTGGAGGCGCGGATCAGGTCAGCCTGCGACGTATTGGCCGGGAACATGGGGCGAACCTGGTTCTGCTCGCCGTAGATCCAGGCCTGGAACAGCATCTGCACGGCACCGCCGCGGTACCAGTTGCCCTGTTCGTAATACGGACCGACCTTGCCGACACCGGCGCCGAAGCCCTGCACGTTGAACGTGGCGAGCGCCGGCTCGTTCTGCGCGACCACGGCCATCTGCCATTCGGCGGTCGATGAACAACCGGTCGTGCCGACCTTGCCGTTGGACCAGGGCTGCGTGGACATCCAGCGCACGGCATCCACGCCGTCGCTCAGGGGTGCACCGAGGATGTCGTAGTTGCCTTCGGAGAAGTAGTGGCCGCGCTCGTTCATTTCGACCAGGGCGTAGCCACGCTTCACGGCCTCGAGTTCGTGGGTCATGTCGCGCGGGGCGCCATTCTTCACGTCCCAGAAATTGAAGTTGTACGGGGTACGAACAAAGATCGTCGGTACCTTGCCGCTGGAATTCTTGGGTCGATAGATGTCCGCGGCCATGCGCTTGCCATCACGCATTTTCACCATCACCTTGCGATCGACGACGGCGATATCCTCGAGTTGTTTTTCGAGATCGATGCGTTTGGCGATGAGTGCTTTCTGTTCAGGCGTCTGGACGGCCTGGGCCGCGACGGGCTCGGCAAGCAGGGCGAGACAGAAGGAGGCGACGCCGACCGACAACGCGGTCCTGACGTGAGAGAGGGCAGGGCGCGACGGTCGCATGCTGAAGCCTTAGTGTCGGGACGATCACCCGAGTCTGGCAAATTGTCCTAAGCAGGTAAATCCGTGACTTCTGGCATGGACAGGCCGTTGTGGGAGCCGATCCATCGGCGATGGGTGCTGGCGATTACGCCTCCGGCACCGAAATCCCATGCTTCATCAAAATCGACGACACCTCCGAGCTTACCCAGTCGAAATGTTCGGGTCCGGCGGCTTCGAGAACGAGGCTCGACTGCGTCGCGAAGGTCGGCCAGAACGCATCCGGGTCGGGATTCTCGTGCAAACCGGCCTGCACCTCGGTGGCGAGGCGGTCGAGCATGCTTTGAAGATCGTCACGATGTGTCATGACCCCAAGGCTACGCCCGAGGTGTGTACGCAAGTCGTGTACGTTCTTGCTTGACCTCAACTTTGGTTGAGGTTGTCCAATGGCTTTCCCCACCGACGCAGCACATCCGATGCGCATCCCCCGACTGACCCTGCCGTCCACCGACGTGGACGCCTGCCTCGCGTTTTACCGCGATGTCCTCCAACTCCCGACGACCGGCGCGACGGTGCACGTCGGCTGGACCGACATCGACATCGGGCCCACCTCGACCGATCCGGGCGCCGTGCACCTCGCTTTCAATATTCCGTACGACCGGTTCGACGCGGCCTGTACCTGGTTACGCAAGCGCGCCTTGCTGCTGCGTGATCCCCTTGGCGAGGAGCGATTCCATGTCGGTGGCGTCTGGGATTCGGAGTCGGTGTACTTCGCCGGTCCGCACGATGCCGTGCTCGAGCTCATCGCACGTCGGCCACTCGCCCGGGAGGGCAACGTGAGCGGCGACTTTCGAAGCAGCGAGATCGCCTGCGTGAGTGAAGTCGGACTGCCGACCGACGATGTTCCGGCGCTGGTTCGTCAGCTTGTGGTGCGCACGGGGCTTACGCCATTCGGCGATCTCTCCGAAGGTTTCGCTCCCATGGGCGATCACGAGGGGCTGCTCATCGTCGTCGACCGGGACCGCCCGTGGTTTCCGGAGCAGCGACGCCTTCCAGGCGCGCGCGGGATTGAGATCACCATGGAGGGCGTTCTGCCGGACGCTGTCCTGGTCGACGAGGAGGGGTGGCRTTTAATCTCGGTGGTAGCCACTTCGGCGCCGTCAAAAGGGCGCCGCGGCGCATCCACGCCTGCCTGGTGACTGTCGCGAAGTGGCCGGGATCAGCCTGGATGACGTCGTGGTCGCCGTCGACGTGCCGGAGCGTGCGCTTCGTCGACATCTGTCACATTCTTCGGGGCGCAGGCTACGCTCTGGCCCATCACTGGGAGAGACTTCATGCGCCTCGGCTACACCCTCATCTACGTTCCCGATGTCACCGCGACCGTCGCTTTTTATGAATCGGCGTTCGGCCTGCGGCGACGCTTCGTCCACGAGAGTGGCCTGTATGCCGAGATGGAGACGGGAGAGACGGCGCTCAGCTTCGCTGGCGAGACCATGGCGCAGATGAACGGTCTCGCTATCCGTCCGAACAGTCTGCGAGACCTGCCTGCCGGGATCGAGATATGCCTGGTCACGGATTCGCCGGAGGATGCCTATGAGCAAGCCCTCGGCGCGGGAGCGCTCGCTGTGAAGTCGGTGGAAGCCAAACCATGGGGCCAGCAGGTAGGCTATGTCCGTGACCTCAATGGCTGCCTCGTGGAAATCTGCTCACCGGTCCATCCCTGATGCATAGCGCCGACCGCGATGTCGACTTCATCGTCATCGGCTCCGGCTTCGGCGGGAGCGTGTCGGCGTTACGACTGGCTGAAAAGGGGTACCGCGTCGCGGTGATCGAGCAGGGCAGGCGGTGGACGCCCGAGACCCTGCCGACGACCAACTGGCGATTGTCGCGATGGTTGTGGGCTCCGTCGCTAGGCATGCACGGCTTCTTCGGGATGCGCTTCTTCCGCCACGTGATCGTGCTCCACGGCAACGCGGTCGGCGGCGGTTCCATTACCTACGCACAGACCCTGCTTGAACCGCCGCCGCGTGTCTGGCGCGAGGGTTCATGGGCGGGTCTGGAAGATTGGGAACGCATTATGCCGGCGCACTACGCGACCGCGCGGCGGATGCTGGGTGTGACGACCAACGAACGACTCGCAGCGGCGGATTTCCGGCTGCGCGATATGGCACAGTCCGTTGGCGTCGGGGATAGCTTCTATGCGACGGACGTTGGCGTCTTCTTTGGCGAGGAGGGTGACGCACCGGGTAAGACCTATGCGGATCCGTACTTCGGCGGCGAAGGTCCCGATCGCCATGCCTGCACCGGTTGCGGCGGATGCATGGTCGGCTGCCGGTACGGCGCCAAGAACACGCTGGACCTGAATTATCTCTACCTTGCCGAGAAACGCGGCGCGACTGTGATCGAGCAGACGCGAGTGGTCGACGTGCGCCCGATCGGCGACGCATCGGATGGTTCCGGTGGCTACGTCGTCGCGACGCGCAAGGGCGGGGTCTCGGCCCGCCTGCGCTGTAAAGGGGTGGTCTTCGCCGCCTCCTCGCTCGGTACGCAGGACCTGCTGTTCCGGCTACGCGAGAATGGGGCGCTACCGGCGATATCGCCGGCACTCGGGCATGGCGTACGCACCAATGCCGAGTCGCTCATCGGCATTCGCTTTCCTGGTTCCACGGACGATCTCTCTCGCGGCGTCGCCATCGGGTCGGGTATCTACATCGACGCGCATACGCATATCGAGGCCACGCGCTACCCGGCGGGCTCGGACGTGATGGGCCTGCTGACGACCGTCATGGCAAAGGGGCGCCACCGTCGGACAAGCTGGTTGTTAACGGTTCTGTCCATGCTTCTGACGCGACCGCGCGCCTTGTTCCGGCTGGTGCGTACGAAGAACTGGGCTCGCGAGTCGATGATCCTGCTGTGCATGCAGACGCTCGACGGCCAGCTCACCATGCGACTCGGACGCCGTTGGTTCTGGCCGTTTGCCCGTCGTCTGGTGACCGAGGGACCGAAAATCCCGACCTTCATTCCCTCCGCGAACGCCTTTGCCATGAAGGCGGCGCAGGCAACCGGCGGGGTAGCGATGACCTCACTGTCAGAAATCTTCCTCGATATCCCGATGACGGCCCATTGCCTGGGCGGTGCCGTGATGGGCCGGGGTGCGGGTACGGGGGTGTGCGACAGCCGCGGCCGCATCCATGGCTACCGCAACCTCTATGTGTGCGACGGGTCCGTGCTCTCAGCCAACCTCGGCGTCAATCCGAGCCTCACCATCGCGGCCATCGCCGAGCACGTAATGAGTCACGTGCCCGAGTTGGCGCCGATCAGCGCGGCAGGAACGCRCGAAGTACGTCCGTAACCAGGCGGTGATCCTCCAGCGAGGGCATGCCGGATACGGTGATCGCGCCAATGACACCCAAGGCGCGCAGCCGTAGCGGGAAGCCGCCGCCATCGGAGGCATGCTCCGCCGGGGCAAGTCCGTAGCGTTCTTCGAGGGTCTGGCCAGCCTTCGCCAGCTTCATGCCGACGACAAGGGTGCTCGTACCGAGCGCGAGCACGGTGTTGCGCTTGCGGCGGATCCAGTTGCCGTTGGACGTGTCGGCGCCCGGTGTTGTCGTATAGAACAGCGGGCGGTCGCGCAGGGCGATCTCGATAGCCACGGCGCCCGAGCGCGCGAGCGCGCCTTCGCGCAACGCGTTTCCGATGGTCCAGGCGGTGTCCAGGCTGAAGCCGTCGAACTGCAGCGCGGCTTCTTCGCGGGCGAGTTCGTCTAAGGTCGGGTCAGTCATGCGTCTGGAATCTCCCATGGAAGTGCTGGGATTCTAGAACGCATGCGTCATTCTGCGGAATAAATGGTCGCCTGGCGGATCGCCAGTTTCCATTGGCCACTTTCGTCAGTCCAGATTTCGGTGGTCCGTCGATGAACGGTCTTGCCGGCAAAGCGCGCTTTGCCGACGGGCGTCAGCGTTTCCTCGCCCATCAGGATCACGTCATGGGCACCCCTGGTTGCGGCGTACTCGATCGATCGGTCCAGGGACGTGTAATCGATCATCCGCGTTCGCAGGTTGTTAACAGCGTCGGCTTTTCTCGCAATCATGTTGAAAGGATTATTGACGACAGCGTCGTCGGTGAAGGTGTTACCGAAAGCAGAGACGTCATGAGCCAGGATCGCTTTGTCCATGCGTGTGGTCGCATCGAGCACAGCGGCGATCCGTGGGTTCTTCACGGCTTCCGCAACTGCCGGATTCGCGGCGTGCCATGCGGCATGAACGGGAAGGGCGACGAAAACCAATAGCGCAATGGGTACAACGGCGAGTAAGCGCATCGATCGTCCTCCAGTGTTGGCAATCCTCTCCGGTTATACGCACCGACTTGATCGTTTCCTATCTGTCGATTGGCCAGTGCCATGACGCGAAGCGACAATAAAGTTCGACCCGCTGCAAGTTATATCTGCAGGTCACGGCGGACTTACTGTTGCGTGACACGAAAACGCAAACCGAGGTGACCTCATGAAAACATGTCTCATGGCCGGGGCGATGCTGCTGGCGGCCGTCACGGGCTCTGCTTTCGCCGCGGAAGGTGCCGCAGCCGACCACGGCGCCGCTCCGGTCAAACAGGAGATCAAGGTCCGGCAGATCTCGCCCGCGTACTGGCGGGTGACCTTGCACAATCCACCGTTCAACATCTTCGGGCCGGAAACGATTCCGCAGCTCAATGAAGTGATCACCGCGATCGAGAAGGATCCTGATCTTCGTGTGGTGGTGTTCGACAGCGATGTGCCGGGATTCTTCCTCACCCATTACGACTTCGTGCCAGCGCTGGAGAAGACCACCGGTCTTCCCCCCGGGCCGACCGGGTTGCCCCCGCTACCGGACATGCTCGTCCGCCTGAGCAAGGCGCCCGTGGTGTCGATCGTTTCGATTCGCGGGCGTGCCACGGGTGTGGGAAGTGAGCTGTCACTGGCCAGCGATATGCGCTTTGCCAGCCGCGAAAAGGCGATCCTGTCGCAATGGGAAGTCGGCGCCGCGCTGGTACCCGGTGGTGGCCCGATGGCGCGCTTACCGCGTCTGATGGGGCGTGGCCGTGCGCTGGAAGTCCTGCTCACCGGTGACGACATCAACGGCGATATTGCCGAGCGTTATGGCTACGTCAACCGTTCGCTACCCGATGCCGAGCTGGATGGCTTCGTGGACGCGTTGGCGCGCCGCATCGCCGGATTCGACAAGCAGGCTATCGCCGATATCAAGCAACTGGTCAACGGCCCTTCGCTGCCGCCCGACAACGAGATCGGTGCGGGCTGGGCAGCCTTCATCACCTCGGTACAGCGTCCGCAGGCGCAGGCGAAGATCGGCCAGTTGATGAAGGAGGGCCTGCAGAAGACGCCGGACGTGGAGACAAGGCTGGCCCACTACACCGGCGAGCTCGGAGCGACCGATCCGGGCAAGTAACGAACGTAGACAGGCATTATTGCGCGCAGCGGAACAGTCACTGCCTGCGGCCGGCCATTCAGCACGTTCCTCTTGATCCCCAACTTGGGTTCCATCGGCTCAACGGTGAGCCGTACCCATGAGGAGATCGACATGAGCAACGAACAGAAAGTCGCCATCATCACCGGCGGTTCGCAGGGTATCGGCGAAGGCCTCGTCAAGGCCTATCGCGCCAAGGGCTTCCGCGTCGTCGCGACGTCGCGTTCCATCGTCCAGGGTAGTGACCCGGACGTGCTTGCTGTCGCCGGCGACATCGGTGAGGCCGCCACGGCCGAGCGCGTCGTGCGTGAAGCGATGGCGAAGTTCGGTCGCATCGACACCCTGGTGAACAATGCGGGCATCTTCATCGCCAAGCCGTTCACCGAGTACACGACGGACGACTTCGCCGCGATGATCTCGACCAACCTGGCCGGTTTCTTCCACATCACCCAGCGTGCCATTGCGCAGATGGAAAAGCAGGGTAGCGGTCACGTCGTCAGCATCACCACGACGTTCGTGAACCAGGCTATCGCGGGCGTCCCGACGGCGCTCGCCAATTTGACCAAGGGTGGCCTCACCTCGGTGACCAAAGAACTGGCCGTGGAATACGGCGAGAAAGGCATCCGCATCAACGCGGTGTCCCCTGGTTTCATCAAGACCCCGATCCATTCGCCGGAAACGTTCGCGACCCTCGCTGCCTTCAATCCGATGAAGCGCATCGGCGAGATCAGCGACATCACCGATGCGGTGCTGTACCTGGAAGGTGCCAGCTTCGCCACGGGTGAAGTGCTTTACGTCGACGGTGGCCAGAACGCCGGTCGCTGATCGCTCACCACGGGGCCGCGCGTCCGCGGAGCAACGCGAGCGCGCGGCCCTGCTCGCAACGAGACTATCGGGAACCCCCCATGCAAGCGCAAGACACCACCGTACTCAAACTCCAGGTCGTCGCCGATGTGATCTGCCCCTGGTGCTTCATTGGCAAGCGCAGCCTGGACAAGGCCATCGCGACACTTGCCGGGCAGGGCATCGACGTCGAGCTGGAATGGATCCCGTTCGAACTCAATCCGACCCTGCCGCCGGACGGCATGGATCGGCGTGCCTTCCGCAGCGCCCGTTTCGGAAGCTGGGAGAATGCACTGGCCATGGACGCGCGCGCGGTCGCGGCCGGCCGTCCGCTTGGCGCTGTCTTCAACTACGACAAGCAGACGCGCACCTCGCATACCCTGGCCGCGCACTCGTTGCTCCGACTCGCCTGGAAGGAGGGCGGTTCGTCCCTGCAGACACGCCTTGCCGATGCGATGTTCACCGCGTACTTCACCGAGGGCCAGGACCTTAGCGACCACGGTGTGCTCGAGACGCTCGCGACCGGTGCCGGYATGGCGCCGCAGGCAGTGGCACGCTCGACGCCCCTGCATGCCGAAGTACGTCAACGCGAGGCGGCCGTACAGCGGGCGGGGGTGACCAGCGTGCCCAACTACTTCATGGACGACAAGCCGTTCTTTTCAGGCTCGCAGGACCCGCAGGGCTACGTACGCCTGCTGACGGACGTTGCCGCCGCGCAGCGCTGAGGCCTCAACGGCCGCCCAGGGCCTCCGCCTCGGCCATCAGGCGTGCGAACTCCGTGCGTAACAGCGGTACCGCGAAGTCGACGAAGCTGCGGACCTTCGGGACGGCCAGACGCCCGTTAGGCGTGATGAGGTGCACGGGTAATCCGGCCGACTCGGCGTGACGCAGCACCAGGCGGAGGGAGCCATCCTGGACGCGGTCGGCCACGTGATAGGTGTACAGGCGCGTTACCCCATGGTTCGCCACAGCCGAGGCCATGGCGGCGCGCACGCTGTTCACGACGAGCCGTGGCTTGAAGCGGATCGAGCGAGGGACGGAGCTGCCCGGTGCGGGCGGAAACACCCAGGTGTCGTGGCCGAAGTGCGTGGTGGTGATGATGCGCTGCTGGAGAAGATCGCCAGGCTCATGGATGGGGGGGTGAGCATCGAGGTAGGTCGGCGACGCCACGACCACGCGTTTCACGTCGCCGCCGACCCGGGTGGCGACCATCGATGAATCCTGCAGCTCGCCCACGCGCATGGCGATGTCGATGCCTTCGTCGACGAGATTGGCGTGGCGATCGAGCAGCCTGAAGTCGATCGATACGTCCGGATAGGCTTCGAGATAGGCGTCCACCACGGGGCGGAGGATGTCCTCGCCGCTGACCGGCGGCGCGGTGATGGTAAGCGTGCCACGCGGCGACGCCCGCTCGCCCGCCACGCTGAGGTCGGCCTCATCCAGTTCGGCCAGGACGCGACGGCAGGCGGCGGCATAGCGTTCGCCGGCTTCACTTAGCCGGATCGACCGGGTGGTGCGATGAAGCAGCTCGGCACCGACGTGATGTTCGAGGAAGGCGATGGCCCGGCTCACCGCCGCCGGCGATCGCGAAAGTCGCCGGCCGGCACCCGCAAGGCTGCCCTCGTCCAGCGCTGCAACGAACACCTTCATAGCTTCGATACGGTCCATCCGCAAAGGATAGTCCTCCTCGTCTATGCTTGGGATGCTGCGGGCTGTCCCGCTTTCGCAGGGGTCATCATGTCGTCGACAGAAACGTTCAAGTTCGTGCTTTTGCTTCTGGTCGCGATCCTTGCGCTCGAGCTGATCGCACGGCGTTTTCGGCTGCCTTCGGCGGCAGCGCTCCTGGCGGGTGGGATCGGTATCGCGTTCCTTCCCGGTATCCCGCCAGTGACCTTCGACCCGGAGTTGGTGTTGATCGTCTTCCTGCCGCCGCTGCTTCAGGACGGGGCGTATTACACGGTCTGGTCGGACTTCCGTAAGTACCTGGGTGGCATCCTCTGGCTTGCCATCGGTGCCGTCGTTTTCACGACGCTTGCCGTGGGTGCCACCGTGCACTGGGTCGTGCCTTCACTGCCCTGGGCGGCCTGTTTCGCACTGGGTGCCGTCGTGTCGCCGCCGGACGCCGTGGCCGCGAAAGCCGTGCTCGGCAAAGTGCGCCTGCCGCGGCGGCTCATGGTCCTGCTCGAGGGTGAGAGCCTGCTCAACGATGCGACGGGGCTCGTGCTGTTTCGGTTCGCCGTCGCCGCTGCGCTGACCGGCGCCTTCAGTGCACAACAGGCCGCGCTCAGTTTCGTGGGCCTGGCGGCGGGCGGCGTGGTCGTCGGTGCCGTGGTGGGCTTTATCGCGGTCCAGGTCGTCCGTCGCATCACGCATGTCTACCTGGCGATCACCGCCGCGTGCCTGTCGCCCTGGGCGGCGTATATCGGTGGTGAAAGCCTGCATGTTTCCGGCGTGCTGTCGGTGGTGACGACCGGCATCCTGCTGGGCTGGTACCAGCACGACATCTTTTCGGCCAACGTACGCATGCGCGCCACGGCGTTCTGGGCCGTGATGATCTTCCTGCTTGAAGCCCTGGTGTTCATTCTCATCGGCTTTTCGCTGCGCGGCGTGGTCGAGCGCCTCGGCGGCATCGGCAGCGCGCTGGACGCTCTCGGCGCACCGATCCTGGCCGTCCTCGCCGCCGTGATTCTTTCTCGCTTCTTATGGGTTTACGCCACCGATTACCTGCGCCGGCCGCTGGCGCGTCTCGTCGGCAAGAAGGTTGCCCCGGCATCACCGTCGGCCTCGTTCCTGCTCARCTGGGCCGGCATGCGTGGCGTGGTGACACTGGCTATCGCGCTGTCCTTGCCCGAACAGATGCCCGGGCGCGACCTGACGCTCGCCGCCGCCTTCGCGGTCATCCTGGTGACGGTGGTGGTGCAGGGCGGCACGATCGCCCCGGTTATTCGCTGGCTGAAACTCGATAGCGCCGTGCATGTCGACACCGTGCACCTCAATGAGGGTCAGGCAAACAGGCTGATCGACCTCGCGCAACTGGAGGCGGTCAAGGCGCATGCGTACGACAGCGAAGGGCACCTTGTCCATCCTCGTCTGCTCGAGCAGTACACGTATCGCGTGACGGTGGCCGAACGCTATGCCGTTGCCCCGCAGGATTTCACCGGCGGACGCGAAGCTCACTACGACGTGATCCTCGCCGCGCTCGCGGCGGGCCGCGTGGAACTGCTCCGGTTACACCGCTCGGGGCAGATCCACGACGAACTCCTGCACTACTTCGAACGCGACCTCGACATGCAGGAGATCTCTGCCGAGAACGACCGGCAGAGCCCCTGATCGCGTCGCTTACGCGGTAGTGGTCATTGCGGAATCCACGGCCGCACTGTCTGGAATCCCGCCGGGCTACTGCCTGGCGAAGGGAGGGCCCAACTGATGGCGAAGCGCGGATGTTTCCGCGGTCTCTCCTTCCCACTACCGGCCGACTTCCATGACCCGCAAACTCCTTGAACCGATCTCCCTTGGCGCTATCCGACTCGACCACCGCGTGGTCATGGCGCCCCTGACCCGCATGCGCTCCGAGCAGCCGGGCGACAACCCGGGCGACCTGATGGTCGAGTACTACCGCCAGCGTGCTTCCTGGGGCGGCTATATCGTGTCGGAGGCGACCGTGGTCGCGCCGAACGGCGGCGGCTACCTCGGCTCGCCTGGCATCTATGCCGACGAGCAGATCCCGGGATGGAAGCGCGTCACCGACGCCGTGCACGCCAAGGGTGGCTTGATCTTCCTTCAGCTGTTCCACGCGGGCCGCCAGTCGCACTCCGACATGCAGCCGGATGGCGGTGCGCCCGTCGCTCCGTCCGAAGTAGCCTATGAAGGCGTCGCCTATACCGCCAATGGCTGGGTACCGAGCTCGCCGCATCGTGCGCTGAGCGAAGCCGAGGTGGTCGATATGGTGGAGCAGTTCCGCCTCGCCGCTGTCCGTGGCAAAGAGGCTGGCTTCGACGGTGTCGAGATTCACGGCGCGAACGGCTACCTGATCGACCAGTTCCTGCAGGACGGTTCGAACAAGCGCACGGACAGCTACGGTGGCAGCATCGAAAAGCGCGCCCGCTTCCTGCTCGACATCACGAAGGCCGCTATCTCGGTCTGGGGCAGTGACCGCGTCGCGGTGCGCCTGGGGCCGAGTGGCAGCTTCGGCGCCATGAAGGATTCGAACCCGGAAGCGCTGTTCACGTACGTCGCCGCCGAGCTCGACAAGCTCAACCTGGCCTATCTGCACMTTATCGAGCCGCGCGTGCTCGGCAATGCGGAAGA
>NZ_JBFUIT010000097.1:0-12624 GCF_056401735.1 Luteibacter sp. P4_D7_3 | reverse complement strand
GTTATAGGTCTTCTGACCGGAGAAGACAGCCTGATAGCCCATGGCCGCGATCTCGTCGACGGGAAACTTGTCATCGGTGAGCTTGGTTTCCTGCAGCGCGATGATGTCCGGCTGCGCCTCGCCCAGCCATTGCTGGAGATGGGGCAGACGGACCTTCAGCGAAYTGACGTTCCACGACGCGATCTTCATGGCGATATTGTAAAGGAACGGCCGCGCGGCGACCCGCGCGGCCTGTGCCTCAGGCCCCCAGGCCGTAGCTCTTCAGCAGTGCATCCGGCCGCGGCTCACGGCCCCGGAAGGCCTTGAACGACTCGAGCGCCGGCCGTGTCGCGCCCACGGCGAGAATCTGCTCGCGGAAGCGCTGTCCGGTCGCACGGTTCAGCACCCCGGCTTCCTCGAACGGCTCGAACGCGTCCGCCGACAGGACCTCGGCCCACAGATAGCTGTAGTACCCGGCCGAGTAACCGCCGGCGAAGATGTGGGTGAAGGCATGCGGGAAGCGCTGCCAAGCCGGTGGGTGCATGACGGCTACTTCGTGGCGCACCTGCTCGAGTACGTCGAGCGGACGGGCGCCCTGCGCGGGGTCGTACTCGAGGTGCAGACGGAAGTCGAACAGGGCGAATTCCAGCTGGCGAACGAGGAATAACCCGGCATGGAAATGCCGCGCATCCAGCATCCGTTGGTAGAGGTCGTCCGGCAGCGGCTCGCCCGTCTCGTAGTGCCTGGCGAACAGGCGGAGCGCCTCGCGATCCCAGGCGAAGTTCTCCATGAACTGGCTCGGCAGCTCCACAGCGTCCCACTCCACGCCATCGATACCGCCGACCGACGGAATATCGACCTCGGTCAGCATGTGATGCAGGCCGTGGCCGAATTCGTGGAAGAGGGTGAGGACGTCGTCGTGCGTCAGCAGCGCGGGAGCCCCATCGGTCGGCGGCGGGAAATTGCAGGTCAGGAAGGCTATCGGCAGTTGTAGGTGGTCGCCGTCACGGAAACGCGACTCACATACGTCCATCCAGGCGCCGCCGCGCTTGCCCGAGCGCGCGTAGAGGTCGAGGTAAGCGCCGGCAAAGATCGAGCCGTCGGCATTCATCACGTCGTAATAGCGCACATCTTTATGCCAGGTGTCGACGTCATCGCGAGGCGCGAAACGGACGCCATACAGGCGCTCGACCACAGCGAACAGGCCGTCGATGGCGCCGGATGCCGGGAAGTAGGGCTTGATCTGCTCTTCGTCCAGTGCGTAACGCTGCTGGCGGAGACGCTCGGAGGCGAAGCCGACATCCCAGGGCTCGAGGTTGTCCAGCTTCAGTTCTTCCGAGGCGAAGCGGCGCAGTTCCTCGAGTTCCTTTTTCGCCACGGGCTTCGCCCGGGCGGCAAGATCGCGAAGGAAGGCGAGTACGACATCGGGCGACGTAGCCATCTTCGTCGCCAGCGATTCCTCGGCGGCATTGGCAAAGCCGAGCAGTTGGGCAGCCTCGTGGCGCAGGGCCACGATCTTCTCGATGCGCTCGGAGTTGTCGAACTTGCCCTTGTCCGGCCCCTGGTCGGAGGCCCGGGTCTGGTACGCGTAGTACACGGCCTCGCGCAGGTCGCGATTCTCCGCGTAGGTCAGCACCGCCTGCACGCTGGGCTGCTTCAGGGTGACCAGGAAGCCGTCGAGCGACTCCTCACGGGCGTATTCGCGCAGCACGGCGCGGCCCGAGGCGGGAATACCCGCCAGGTCACGCTCGTCGGTGATGTGCTTGCGCCAGGCTTCGCTGGCGTCGAGCACCGCGTTTGAGAACTCCGTGGTCAGCTTCGAAAGCTCCACGCCGATCTCGCGGAAGCGACTGCGGGCCGGCTCCTCGAGCGCCACGCCAGACAGACGGAAGTCGCGCAGGGCATGGTCGACGGCGGCACGCGCCGCGACGGGCAGTCCGGCGAAGTCACCGCGATCCGCCACGGCCTGGACGGCGGCGTAGAGATCGCGGTTCTGGCCGACTTCAATCCCATGATCGGTAAGCTTTTCTTCCGCCGCGCCATGGGCCTTGCGCAGGGCTTCGGAGTCGGCCACCGAATGCAGGTGGCTGACCGGTGACCAGGCACGGGACAGCACCTGGTCCAGGCGTTCCTGGGCCAGCATCACATGGTCGAAATCCCGCACGGCGTCGGCGGCGGCAATCCGGTCGATGGCGGCGCGCTGCTCGGCGATGAGGCTGTCGATGGCCGGCTCGATGTGTTCCGGACGGATCGCCGAGAACGCCGGCAAGCCGTTGGGGTCGAGAAGGGGATTGGTGCTGCTGTCCATCGGTGATCTCCTGTCAGGCGTCCAGCGTGGTGTTGCGGCCCGGTCAAATCAAGCCAGGTAGTCGTCTTTCAGGCGCACGTAGTTGGCCGCCGAGTAGTACAGCTGCGCCACCTGCGCGTCGCTGAGCACCCTGACCATCTTCGCCGGGTTGCCCAGCCAAAGCTCTCGCTCGCCGACCACCTTCCCGGGCGGGACCACCGCGCCGGCGCCGACGAAGCCGTTCTTCCTGACAACGGCGCCATCCAGCACGGTGGCATGCATGCCGATGAGGCAGCCGTCCTCGATGGTGCAGGCGTGGATAACGGCGCCGTGGCCGATGGTCACATCCTCGCCGATGATCGTCGGGAAGCCGCCGGGGGTGTACGGCCCGTCGTGGGTCACGTGGATGATCGCGCCGTCCTGCAGGTTGCTGCGGGCGCCAATGCGGATGTGGTGGACATCGCCCCGGGCGACGGCGCCGGGCCAGACGGAGGCGTCGTCGCCGAGCTCCACGTCACCGATGACGGTGGCCGCGGGGTCGACATAGACCCGCGCGCCGAGGCGGGGATGGATGCCCTTGAAGGGCCGGATCGAGGTAGGCATGGCGCCATTCTAATCGGTCGCGCCACGCCCACCGTGGGCATTACATGAACGCGCCGCCCACGATACGGCCGTCGGCGTCCATCTTCGGGAAGTAGCGGCTGTGGTTCTGGCGCATTTCTCGGGTGGTCATCATGTCCGGGGTGACCAGCATGACGTCCGGGTAGGCCGCGTGGAACTGCTCGGGGGTGGGCTTTGTGGCGATAAAGGCATCGAAAGCCTTCATGTCAGTGACGAAACCCGCCGTCGGCTTCGGCTGCGCGGCCGGCCCGGTCTGCGGCGCGGTCTGGCAGGCCACGAGGGCAGCGCCACCGAGCACGGCGGTGAAAAAGAGGATGGCGAGACGATGCATGGCGAGGCTCCTTGCCTGGGGGAGCCCGATTATGGCGCGACAAACGGCTCTGGACGATGAACGCCGTTGCGTCTGCCGGGTTTGTGCACCGGTAAATAAGGCGGCCGCGATAACGACGCGGCCGCCGGCCTTACTTAGTGGAAGCTGCCGCCGACAATGCGGCCGTGCGCGTCCARCTGCGCGAAGTAGCGGCTGTTATCCGTGCGCATTTCCATGGTCGTGACGTCACCCGGGAGGACGAGGCCCACGCACGAGTAGGCCGCGCGGAATTCGACCGGCGTCGGCTTGCCGGCGATGAACTTGTTGAATGCGTTGCTCTCAACGGTGCAGCGCACTTCGTTGCCGCCATGGATCTGGGCCGTAGCCGCGACCGGGGCGGCGACGAGAAGAGCGAGGGCGAGCGGGCGGAGGTACTTGTTCATGATCAGGCTCCTTGCCTTGATGGATAGGTATGGCGTGCCGTCGCTGACACGCGGTACGACTATCACCCGAAAAGCCCCGCAAAAACCTGAATTCGCCTAGCCGTTTCGCCTACGGATTGCGTCAGCTTTCGCCTCGTCTTCGGCCGTGACGACCCGTTGCTGGGCATCGAGCTTCGCGCCCAGGATGATCAGCGTGTAGTTGGTCGGATCGTAGTCGCGCAGCAACGCGATCTCTCGGCGCGCCTCTTCCAGCTCGCGACGATTGATCTGTCGTTCGATCTCCTGCGATGCGAACGGCAGTGTCTCGCGCAAGGCATCCTGCGCCGTCGCGTTCTTCGGATCGAGCTGGCTGACGCTGAGGTAGTACTCGTAGGCGTTGTTGCCCTGCGGCGCCACGAGGCGCCCTTCCTTCGTGGCATCGCGCGCCAGGCCGAGGAGGATATCGATTTCCGGCGCCGCACCGGACGACGGGCCGGCATCGCTGCTCAACGTGCCCGAGGCGTCGGTGGAGGATGTCGCCTGGTGGCTGCGAAACGCGACGACGCCAACGATGACCGCAAGTGCGGCCACGCCAACGGCAATAGCTAGAACCGTGCGTCGGGGAAACGCCGCGGTGAGTGTCTGGGACATGGGGGTGGTTCCGTGGCGCACCCGCAACCAGGCCGTCCCCCTGTTGGACGACCCCAGCGGGCTTGTCATCTTGGCGGCGAAATGTTGCAGCGACGTTGCGGTCGTCGCGGATCGCAAGAAATTGCCTTTGACGCACATCTGTCATTTAGACGGCCAAATGTGACTGCGGTCATGGTTCGTGCCGATGCACAGGACTACGGTGGCCCGACTGATCGCCCTGAAGACGTGGCATTGAGGGGGGAGGCCTGATGCAGGGAGCTCGGTGGGGATACAGCACTCACGCAAGGGAGTAGACACAATGTCACGCAGGTTCACACCCTGGCTCGCATTCGCGAGCCTGACGGCAGGCTATGTCCTGTCGTTACCCGCCCCGGCGACCGATTTGCAGCAGGCGGCACGCGCGCTGCAGCCAACGGCCGCCGCGCGCATCACGACCAAGGTCGAAAACACATCCACGTTCGCACTACCCGGTACGACACCCCGAGAGGCCATGGCCCAGTACGATGCCGGGGCGATGTCGGCGGGGGATACGGTAAACGACATCACCCTCGTACTGAAACGCGACGACGACCACGAGAACGCATTCCGCTCGTACCTCTCGCGCCTCAACAATCCGGCATCACCCGACTTCCACCACTGGCTGACCGCGGCCCAGCTCGGCGACCGGTTCGGGCCCTCGGCGCAAGACGTGAAGACGGTGCAGCAGTGGCTACGCTCGCAAGGCATGACGGTATCGGCCATTTCCAGCGACCACATGCGTATCGTGTTCTCGGGTCCGGCCAGCGCCGTGGCGAAGGCCTTCGGCACTTCGTTGCATCACTACACGGTGAACGGCGAGAAGCATTTCGCCAACAGTACCCAGACGCGCATTCCCGCGTCGCTTTCGCCGGTTATCCGCAGCGTGGCGCTGCATGACTTCTTCCCGAAGCCACAGCACACGGCGCTGATGCACAGCACGTTCGATCGCAAACATGGCAAGTGGAGCACGGCCGACGCGGCGAAGCCCGCGTTCACCGTACCACCGGGCACGAGCGATCCGAACATCACCTACGACATGGTGCCGGCCGATTTCAACCAGGTCTACAACGTGAAGTCGCTGTGGGATCGGCGCAATGCATTGCGCGGGGCAGGACAAACCGTCGTCGTACTGGAGCGCACCAACGTGCTTCCCGATGACGTCGCGCGTTTCCGCAACGCGTTCCTCCCTGCCGATGCGAAAGGCAGCTTCAGCATCCTGCATCCGCTGGATGGTGGTGTCGCCTGCGCCGACCCCGGCGTGAACGGCGACGAAGGCGAAGCCGCGCTCGATGCCGAGTGGGCCGGTGCGGCTGCACCGGACGCGAACATCGTGCTCGCATCGTGCGCCGATAACGGGGCCACCTTCGGCCCGTTCACGGCGGCCGCGCGCCTCCTCGAAGGCGGTCCCGACGGAAGCCTCCCTCCGTCCATATGGAGCCTGAGCTACGGCGCGTGCGAGTCCGGTGATCCGAGCGACGCCTTCACGGCGGACGCGATCTGGTCGTCCGCCGCGGCCGAAGGCGTGACCGTGTTCGTCTCCACCGGAGACGGCGGTTCAACGCAATGCGACCAGGGTGCGTTGTTCTGGTCGACCTCGGGTGCCGCGGTCAACGGGTTGGCGTCGTCGCCCTCATCGGTAGCCGTGGGCGGTACGGACTTCAACGACCGTGGCCAGCAGTCTACTTACTGGACCACGACGAACCTGCCCTATTACCAGTCCGCCATCAGCTATATCCCGGAAATGACCTGGAACAACAGCTGCGCCAGCAGCCATCTCTACACCCTGCTCGGCTACAAGGACGGCATCACGGCGTGCAACGACAGCGTCGGGCGCGGTCAGGACTTCCTGCAGGTCGGCGGTGGCGGTGGTGGCCCCAGTGGCGTCTTTGCGCAGCCGGAGGAGCAGATCGGCCTGAATGGTTCCATCAATCACACCTCGCGAACGTTGCCGGACGTGTCGCTGTTCTCGGCCAACGGCATCTTTGGCCATGCGCTGGTGTTCTGCATGTCCGATGCGGATAACGGCGGTACGGCTTGCGACTTCAGCAATCCGGACAGCGTGTTCGCCAATTCGGCAGGTGGCACCTCGTTCGCCGCACCGGCGATGGCCGGCGTGCAGACGCTGATCAACCAGGCCGCCGGCGACCGCAGCGGTAACGTGCTCCCTGCGTTCTACGGCATCGCCGCACGCCAGTTCGGCACCGTCGGCTCGCCGAACACGAAAAGCCTTACCGCGTGCAACGCCAGCAACGGCGCGACGATCGGCACGGACTGCGTGTTCAACAACGTCACCGAAGGCGACATCGTCCAACCCTGCGCTACCGGTACGCTCAATTGCGACACGGGCCGCAAGCTCAATAACATCGTCGGCATCGTTGAAGGGGGCGATCCCACCACCAACGCCCTGGTGCCGGCCTGGAAGAGCAATGTCGGCTACAGCCTGGCGACCGGTCTGGGTACGATCAACGCGGCCAACCTGGTCGACGCCTTCCTCGGCTGGGGTGCACCGGCCAAACGTGGCTACGCCGCATCGGCGGACTTCCTCTCGCTCAACAACCTGTTCACCAACGACGGCTACAGCGACTTCGCCTATGTCGATCCCACGCAGGGAGTGCTCCACTCGGTAGCGATGAAGGGTGCGGTGAGCCTGTATGACGAAACCCAGGCAATCGATCCCAGCCTGACGGTGGCCGCCTTCGGTGACCTGATTCCGGGCCTGGATGCGCTTTCGCTGAAGTCGGGCGAGATCGTCCTGCTAGGCGCCGACAACCAGGTCAATGTCTGGGTCTCGACCGGTACCGGCGGTTACTACACCTTCGTGGTCAACCATGTCGTCCCGGCTACGTGGAAGCTTCTCGGCAGCGGCGTCAACGACGCCAGCGGCACGCAGAAGCTGGTCTGGTTCGACACGGCGACATCGCAGATCGTCTGGTGGTCGCTGGACCTGGATCCGACCACGCAGAACGACATCATCGTCACCGCCGAGTCCGCACCGATCGATGGCGTTGCCGGTGCCACGCCCACCCTGGCCGACGCCAACGGCGACGGTTACACGGACCTGGTCTGGACCCGCGCCGACAACACCTCGCTGGCGCTGTGGATCGCCGACCAGCGAGGCAACTTCGTTGCGCATGCCTTGCCGGATCGCCCGGTGGGCGCGACGCTCTACGGCGTCGGTGATATCGACGGCAATGGGACCACCGACCTGATCTGGACGGATACGACCAACGCTCAGGTCAGTTGGTGGACACTGGACAGCTTCCGCGTCATCGCGAAGAAGAGCCGTGCCATCCCCGCGGGTTACACGCTGGCCAGCATCGGCGACTTCGACGGCGACGGCCTGGCCGACCTGCTCTGGCGCAACGCGAACAACCGCGTGTTCGAGTGGCAGGGCACCGGTACCGGCTTCACCTCGTTCAAGGTGGCCGATGCGTGGGGTACCGCCCTCGTGCTGGCCAAGCAGGACATCGTGCCGGCTAACCGATTCCAGGGTAGTCGCCGCGTGGCTTCCGCACCGTAAGGCATGACGACGGGTCGGCCCCCGGCCGGCCCGTCACCTTGCATCAGGCCGTGAACGGCTATCTCGGCCAGTGACTTCCCCTGCCAACCCGCCACCGCGCTAGGTTTGAGCAAGCCACACGCATCCGGCCACGCTTGAATGGGCCCACTACCCAGGAAAGGAATGCCGTAATGATCTTCGTCCTTGCTCTTCTCATCGGCGTCGTCGCCGGTCTGCGCGCCATGATGGCTCCGGCTGCCGTGGCCTTCGCTGCCCGCTTCGGCGGCCTTGCGCTCGCCGGAACACCGCTGGCCTTCATGGGCTACGCATGGACACCGTGGGTCCTCGGGATCGCCGCCGTTGGCGAACTGATCACCGACCAGCTGCCATCCACGCCGAGCCGGAAGATCCCGGTCCAGTTCGGTACCCGTGTGGTCACGGGCGCCCTGTCCGGCGCCTGCATCGGCGCCGCACACGATGCGCTGGTCATCGGCCTGGTCGCCGGCGCCATCGGTGCCGTCCTTGGCACGCTGGGTGGTTCGGCATTGCGCACGAAGATGGCCGCCGCGTTCCGGAGCGACCGTCCGGCGGCCATCGTCGAAGACATCGTGGCGATCGCCCTTGCCGTGCTGGTCGTCGCCTCCGCCTGATTTCCGACGGTGTGCCGTCGTCAGAACTTCGCGTTGAGGTTCACGAAGTACTGGCGCGGCGCACCGGCCATCAGGGTCTGGTTGTAACCGTCCGGGTCGGAGGCGACGTAGCCGTTCGTGCCGGTAGACGCGAAGTAGCGCTTGTCGAACAGGTTGGTCACGTTGAAGCCGATGCTCATTTCCTTCAGCACCGAGAGATTGCCGATGTCGTAGGCGAGACCGGCATCGACCACCCAGTACGACGGTACGGACGAATCGTCGGTGTAGGTGATATAGCGACGACCGGTGTACTTGCCTTCGACGTTGGCGCGCCAGCCCGCGATCTCGTAGCTTACCGAGCTGGAGAACATCGTCTTCGGTACGCCAACCACGTACTTGCCCGCCGTGTGGACGGTGCCCGAGTTCTGGTAGTCATCCTGGTACTTGGAATTGTTATACGAGAACGAATTGAGCCAGCTCAGTCCCTGTAGCGGCTTCCACAGGAACGCCACGTCTGCACCGCGGCTCTTCACGTCGCCCACGTTGTTCAGCGACGCGGCGCAGGTCACGACCGCCGGGCAAGGCGTCGTTGCCAGCAGGCGATTCTCGAAGCGCGTGTAGAAGAGGCCCAGCGAGGCCTCGAAGGTTTCGCCGTGCGCGCGATAGCCGGTCTGCCAGGTCTGCGACTCTTCCGGCTTCAGGTGATCCTTTGCCGCATCGAACGCTGCCTGTGACGTGCTGAAGGGCGTGATGCCAAAAGCGGAGATGTTCTTCGCATACGAGGCGTAGACGTCCTGGTTGGCATCGAGCTTGTAGTCGATACCGGCCTGCGGCAGGAAGCCCTTCTTCGCGCGCATCTGGCCCTGCGCGAACGCGGTGGTCGGCACCAGGGAGGTCGCGTCGGTGGTCACGCGCAGCGACTTCGCGCCGAAGTTGATCGTCAGCTGGTCGTCGAGCAGGTGGATCGTGTCCTCCGCGTAACCCATGCGCGTCTTGGTTTCGTAGTGCTGCAGGAAGGCCCGCAGGAACGGATCCTGGTCGTTATAGACCGTGTACAGCGCCGTGTACTGGCCATTCAGCGTGAAATAGTTGCGCTCCTGATTGGTGTTCGAATTCTCGCCCCAGATACCGACCTCAATGTCGTTGTTGCCGAGGTTGAACTTCAGCGCCGAAGTAATGCCGTAACGATCCAGCCCATAGTCGGTGGTACGCATCGAGATGGGCATGGTCGGCGAGGATGCCTGGTACGGCGTGGCCCACTGACCCTCGCCGCGATCGGCGTGGTAATAGCCCGTGGTGTCGAGCGTGGCACCGCCGAGATTGAACGAACCCGACAGCCCGGTCAGCGTGTCACGACGAATGCCGCCGCCGGCATAGTAGGTCGCGTCGCCCTTGTCGTAGTTGGCGGGAAGCCCATTGAGCGAGGCCGGGTACTGCCCCTTGCCGTTCAGTGCGTTGGCGATCTGCACGGCCGAGTTCCAGTCCGGCTGCAGGTAGTCCCAGTTCCAGCCCAGCACGCGCTGGCTGGTCAGGGACAGATCCATGTAGTCGTATTCCTTGCGCTTGCTGCTGTCCACGAAGAGGCTGATGCGGTTGCCGTCGCCCCACTGGTACAGCGCCTTCAGGTTGGCCTGGTTCGACTTCTGGTCGCCGAAGCCCTTCCACTTGTCCGTATCGGCGTTGGCGAACGACGCGTATACGGAGAAGCCGTGGTAGTCACCGGAGTCGACGCGGACGAAGGTCCGGTGCGTGGAGTCGGAGCCGAGCACCTGGTTCAGGCGCACGCCCGGCGTCATGTCCGGATCGGCCGAATAGAACTGCACGGTACCGCCAAGGTTCGTGTTCGACGCGGTACCCAGCGCGCCGGCGCCCTGGGCGAGTTCCACGGTGGCGAGATTCTCGGTGGTGATGGCGCGCGTGACCTGAAGGCCGTCGGTCACGCCGTAGCCCATGGTGCCGAGCGGAATCCCGTCGAGGGTAAAGCCGAGGCGGGACTGGTCGAAGCCGTGCAGGGTGATCTGCGTCGACCACTCGTAAGCGCCCCAGGGATCGGCGGACTGGAACTGCACGCCCGGCAGCTTATCGAGTGCTTTCAGCGCGCTGGTTCCCGGCGTCTGCTGCTTGGTGATCTCCTCGACGCCGATGCTCTGGATCTGTCGCGTTTCACCCGGCGCAATCACCGACACGGCGTCTAGCTGCTTCGCGTCCTTCGTGGTCGCGGCGGTGTCGGCCGCCGGTGCCGCCTTGTCGTTGTCGTTGTCGGCGGCGTGGACGAAACCGGCATGCAGCGAAAGCGCAAGCGCGGTGGCGAGGGCGGTGCGACGAAGCGAAGCACGTGCGAACGTCATCGGGTCGATCCCCTGGAGGTGTAAAACCAGGGAGAGTCGCGGATACGCATGTATCGTCGTTTACTTACAGATGACGGCTGGTTGACGGTGGTTGAAAACGTGATGCCGGTGCCTTCGCGGCTTTTTTGTCCAACGCGCAGCTTTCGTCCAAAACCACTTCGGACTTCTGGACGTCCGTAAGCTGTAACGTTTTCCGAAACGCGCTACAGTCCAACGTCAGTCTTCCGGCCGCGTTGTCATGATCGATTGGACCGCCATCACCACCGTTCTTTCCGTGTACGTCGTCGGCGTCGTGCTGCCGGGCCCCAACTTCGTGGCCGTCGCGCACAAGGCCGCCTCGACGACAACGCGCGAGGCACTGGCCCTGGTCGCTGGCGTCGTCGTGGTCAACCTGTTCTGGGCAAGCTGTTCCATCCTGGGTATCGGCATCGTCTTCGCGACCTTCCCATGGATCGCCCTGGCTGTGAAGGTCATTGGCGCCAGCTACCTGATCTGGTTCGGCGGGCGCCTGATCTCCAAGGCCGGCAGCGCCAGCGCCGCACGGATTTCCAGCGGGGGGCGCAGCCTGGGTCAGGCTTTCCGCACCGGCGTCGCGACCAACATCGCCAACCCGAAGTCGATGGCCTTCTATGCGGCCGTCTTCGCCGCCGCCGCGCCGAAGCACGTCTCGAGCCCCACGTTCGTCGGCATGCTCGCCACTGTAGCGATCGTCGCCGCGGCCTGGTACGGCATCGTTGCCCTCGTGTTCGCGACACCGAGCGTTGCCGCGCGTTACCGACGCGGCAAAGCGTGGATGGATCGCGTCTGCGGCGCCATGATCGTCGCGCTCGGGATTCGCCAACTGGTTCGCTGAAAAGACCCGGTCATACCGACAGCCTAGGCTGTGTCATGAGCAGGAGCTTCCGATGAATGTCGCTGTCCGTCTCGTCTGGCCCACCGTCGCGCTGCTGGCGCTGGCGGGCTGTGCCAGCGCACCTACCACGCCCGTGAACGTCGCAGCAGCACCGGTCGCGCCGATCGCCGTGTCCTGCCAGACCGATGCGATTACCGACCAGCCGTGCATCGCGGCTGCCCGCAAGCGCTGTAGCGCACCCACCGTGGACACCATTCGTCTGGTCCTGGCAAAACAGGTACCCGCCGACGCGCAGGACACGCAGAAGACCGTTTACGAGTACCAGGCGACGTACGCGTGCCCGGCGCAGCCCGTGGCCACGGTGCCCTGAGCGACCCCGTCACGCTGGAACGTAGGTCAACCTGCAGAACCTCTCAGTGGGTGGCCGTCGCCCGCTCCAGGCCGGTGATCCAGTCCATTGCGTAATCCCGATCCGGTCCGCACATCTCCGCATCGGGCCGCAGGCCGCCGCAAACCGTCGGCCGTTCCGGCCGACCGAAGATCGCGCAACGGTTGTCGTCGGTCAGCTGCACGCAGCGCACGCCCGCCGGCTTACCGTGAGGCATGCCGGGGATGGGCGAGCTGATGGAGGGCGCGATGCAGCAGGCACCGCAGCCCATGCGGCAGGACAAGGACATGGTCATGACCGGGTGGGCGTCAGAACCTCTGGCGCAGGAGGTTGTAGACAGGATCCGTATCCGGCCGCGTACCGTGCCAGCGCTCGAACGCATCCGCGGCCTGTTCCACCAGCATGCCGAGGCCGTCGCGGAAGTAGCGCGTACCTGCCGCGGTGGCCCAGCCTTTGAAGTCCGCTGCGGCAGCCCCGTAACAGAGGTCGTAGCAGGTGCTGTGGTCCTGCAGGATCGACATGGGCAGGTCGAACGTGCCGCCGATGACGCCGATCGAGGTGGCGTTGACGACGAGATCGAAGCACTTTCCCGTCAGGTCGTCCCAATACCGGGTATGGC
>NZ_JBFUIT010000096.1:0-12645 GCF_056401735.1 Luteibacter sp. P4_D7_3 | reverse complement strand
GACCCGGCGATCGCGCGCGATGGCGCGAAGACGGTGGTTGATTCGTAAAAGCTCGTCCTCGATCGCATCCATCGTGTCCGTGATGTCGGTGGACAGGTGTAGTGCACCGAGCTGCTCGACGATCAGCGCGCTGGCGACGTCGCCAGCGGCGTGTCCGCCGAGGCCATCGGCGACGGCCCAGAGACCGGGCATGTCGGCGACGAGGATCGCGTCTTCGTTGTGGCGACGCACGTGGCCGGTCTCGGTACGACCGGCGGAAAGATAGGGCGGAGTCACGCGGGTTCCTCGTCGGTTTCGATGCCGAGCAGGCGAAGGTAGTCGGCGGCGGCGGGCAGCCCGGGCAAGACGACGCCGTCCGCAAGTTGGTCACCCTGCCACCACAGGCTGCGGCTGCGGATGTGGACAGTTGAGGGCAGGCTCTGCAGGGGCGACCTTGCCGGGTCGGGCAACATCGCCACCAGGGCGTCGAACATGGTCACGTCCATGCCGTCGCGCGTGCGCGCGGCCGCGGCGGCGAGTGTCGCGAACCACGCGTTCGCGGGTATCTGCGGCCAACCGTCGGCGGCGCGAGGCGGCGATACCGCCAGGACGAGCGGATAGACCCGACCCACCCGGTCATGCGACGGCACGACCACGCCTACCCAGGGAAGCTGGCCGCAGACGCGCGTGGCGACGGCGAAGCGCCAAGTGGGCGAGGCCAGGAACACGTCCCGCCATGCATCGCCTGTAGCGACGGACGCCTCAGCGAGAGCGGACTGCATCGCCGCGTCCCAGCGATCGACGAAGACGGCCGGCAAGCGGCGCTGCACGAAGTCACCGACGTTCGGCAGCTTGCCGTGGAACCCCACCAGTGTGCGGTTCATGCCGGACACCGGAAACGACGCACGCTGGTATCGCCAAACGGGTTGTGCAAACTGGATGCCTCGATGTCCACGGTCGCGCGAGCCCCGCCGAAACCGAAGTTCGCCCCGAAACGGGTCTCGGTGCGCCGTTGCAGGGACGCCGCATCCAGCGCATGGAACCAGCCCCACTCGCCCGGATAATCCAGCGTGGGTAACGGATTGCCGGCGCTGTCCCACGCGCTTATACGCGCGGTCCCCGGCGTTGGGCCCGGCCAGCGCATCGTTACCGGCGCGCTGGTCTCGCCCGCCTTGTACTCAAAGCGCTGTCCATCGATCTCGATGAGCAAACGACCGATGCCGGGCGGAGGCGTGGTGATCGACAGCGTGAAGCCCACTTGCGGCGCAGGACCGTCGTGGAAATAGGCCTGGCGAATGGCGTCGGCGAGCTGAGCCTGCGCGAGCACCGCTCCGCCCGAACGTGCGCCGTCTGCATCGCGGAAGATCCACGTGCTACCGCTGGTGTCCACCGATTTCGACAGGACCTGTTTGAAGAAGCCGTCGAAGCGACCACCGTTACCGAACAGGTCGGCGAAGTTCTGCAAGGGGATGTCCGAGCGGCTCTCCGGCGTAAACGGATAGCGCCCCTGGACTAAGCGCGAACAGTCGCCACCGGCCGCCTGGCGGAAACCGTCAGCAAGCGCACCGTCTGCGCCTTTGCTGACCAACGACTGGCTCGTCCCGACCAGGCTACCTAGCCACGTCGAAAGCGGTGGTGGCAACTGCCCCGCCTCCTGTCGCGCGATGGCCAGGGCGGGATCCGACTGCCCGAGGCTGTCCGCGCCGGGCCGCAACGTCAGCAGCGTCTTGCTCATCTGGTCCAGCACGCCGAGTACGCGATCGAGCGGCGTCGCGCCCGGCTGGCCGTCGGTCAACTGGTTGAGCGTGGCGAAGTGTTCGACGATCGGCGCGTCCGGGCGCTCCGTGGCAGACGCTGCCGTTGGCGTACTGCCTTCCGCCAGCAGGCGGGCGATCTCACTGCGCCCCTTCACCCGGTCAGCCACGCGCCGCTCCGCGGCGGCGGCGACGCGGTCGGTACTGTCCGACGGCGTCTGTCGCAGCAGATCCGTGGTGTTGTCGCGGACAAGCGCGAGCAAGGCCTTCAACGGTGAACCTGCGCCGGCGAGCCGGGCGGCAACACTACTGGCTTCCTGGACGTTCCCCACCGGCTGCAACTGCAGGTCACCGATGAGCTCATCCCAGGCGCGGATGTAATCCGCCACATAGATTGTCTTCACCTGCGTGGCGAGCGAGGCGCGGCGCACCGGATCATTCACTTTCACGCCAAAGACCCAGTCGTCTTTGGCGAAGGCATCCACGGCCGCGGCGATGCCGCCAGGCGCGCCGATGCCCGAGACCTCGCCGTCCTGCACCATGGCCGCAAACACGGGCCGTGTGTACAACGCCGGCAAGGGCTTCGACAACGGTGCGCCGCTACGCCGACGAAACACCGTGCCAAGCAGCCCCAGCGTGCGGTCAAGCCGCACGGGTGCATCCTGGCGTGACTCACTGTCGAGCCTCAGCCCACCGTAGACCAGCGTCGCGAGATCAGCGGCGCGCAATGATGCCCGCGCGGCGTCGACAAGTGCCGCGTCCAGGGGGAACGTCCGCAACGTATCGCGGCCAGCGAGCACGACACGGAAATGGCCTTCGAGCGCATCGGCCAGACCGTCGTCTTCGGGGAACACCTCGCGCCAGCGCTCTCGTGCCAGCACGGCCAGGCCGTCGCCATCACGATGGTTGGGTTGGCCAAGCATCAGGTATCCCTTCAGCGCGTAGTAGAGACGCTGGGGATCGCTTGCCGCGTCACGGACGCCATCGCGGAACTGCAGCGCAAGGCCCGGCACCACGCTCGCGTTGACTTCGCGGATATGCGCTTCGCGCGCCTGGCCGAACATCGCGGATCCTTCGAACAGGCCGAATCGCATCGACAGCGGGTAGTCGCCGCTAACCTGCCCCGCCAACTGCTCGGCACGGCCAAGCACGTCCAGTCGCTGCAGGGCCAGCGCATCGTACTGGCGTAGCGACGAGGGAGTCGGTGTGCGCGCATCGTCGGGATAGTCACGCAGGACCTTCTCGACGCTCGCGACAAAGTCGGCATTGCGTGCCGCGCTGGTAAACATGCCGATCAGCAGGCACGCCGTGACCAACGCGATGGCGGCGATCGCAGCCGCGCCGGTAAGGCGGCGGCGACGCAATGCCGCCGGATCGGCGCCGGCGAATCCCGCCTCGGGCAGGATCACTTCCCTGAGCAGGCGCTCGACGAAGAATGTCCGGCGTGGTGTGCGAGACACCGAGGCCATCGCCGTTTGCACACCGAACGAACGGCCCACGACCGATAAGACCCGATCGATTGGCGTGCCTTCCTGGGTACCGGAGGTGAGGTACATCCCACGCAGGATGGGCGCGCGACCATAGGCATGACTGCCGAAGACCGCCGTACACAGCGGAAGTGCCAGCTCGCGAAGATGTCGAAGCTGCTGCGGAAACGAGAGGATTCGCGCGCGTCGACGCACGTCACGTTCCGCGTGCATGCGTTCCACCATCGCCCCGTCGATCCGATCGAGCAAGGCATCGAACTCATCGCCGACCAGAGCGGGTGCACCACCATCGATGCTGCGATCCTCCGGAAAGGTAACGCCCCATACCTGCGCGCGCCCTGCCGCGTCGAGCGCATCGAAGTGGTCGAGGAAGCCGGCGACAAGATCGAGTTTGGTAAAGACCAGGTACACCGGCAACGCCACACCGAGGCGCGAGCCGATCTCGTCCACCCGCTCGCGCAGCGCGTCACCGTGGCGCTGGCGCTCCGCCGGGTTCATCGTGAGCAACTCGKCCACGCTGACGGTGAGGACGACGCCGTTGAGCGGACGTCCCCGTCGATAGCGACGCAGCATTTGAAGGAACGCTTCCCATGCCGGCGCGTCGACACCGGGATCGGAGTCCTGCGTGGTGTAGCGCCCTGCGGTATCGAGGAAGACGGCCTTGTCAGTGAACCACCAGTCGCACTGGCGTGTGCCACCGACGCCGGCCACGGAGCGTTTGCCCGTAGCGCCGAGCAAGGGAAACTCGAGTCCGGAGTGTTCGAGCAAGGTGCTCTTACCCGAGCCCGGCGCACCGATCAAAAGGTACCAGGGCAACGCTTCGAGGCTGGCCCCGCCATCGCGTCGCTTGCGCAGCAAGGTGAGCGCCTCGATGAAACGCGTGCGCAGACCATCGCGCTCGGCCTGGGTACGCGCCTCGACATCCTGGCGCCTGAGATCATCCTGCGCGGTCAGGTCATCACCCATGCGCCGGGTACGTCGCGTCGCCATCCACTGGCGCAGCAGGACCACACCGATCCATATCGTGGCAACAACGAGGATCGCAACGACGCGGGCGACGACGCTGGCCAACGGCTGTTCGTCACCGATGCCCAGGTATGGGCCGCCGAAGCCAATCAGCAGCGCACACAGAAGAATGCCGATTGCCGCGCGTACCCACACGTGACGGAACACATCGTCCAGGTTTTTCATCCGGCCTCCGGCACGAACAGGATCTCGACGCGACGGTTGCGCGCGCGGTTGGCGGGCAGGTCGGCCGGCGTGGCGATGGGCTGCGACGAGCCCGCCCCGCTGGATTCCACGCGGCGCGGGTCGTCGAGATCGTGGGAAAGAATGGCGCTGACGTTACGCGCACGCGCGCCGGAGAGTTCGAAATTGTCCTTGAAGCGCAGCGAGCGGATCGGCTGGTCGTCGGTATGACCCACCACGATGATCCGACCGCGCACCTGATCCAGTGCATGCGCGACGCGTCCAAGCAGTGCTACCTGAGCCGCAGCGACATCGGCGCCGCCAGAGGGGAACATCTCCGTGGCCGCGAGTCGAATCGTGGCTTGCCCATCCGGCTTTTCGTCCACCGATAGCGTCCCTGCCCGCGCATCGTCAGCAAGCAACTGACGCAGGCTGGCCGACGCCGGCTTGGTCGCGATCGCCTCAGGCAACGGCACACCGCGCAGGCCGATGGTCGCCAGGCGCGCACTCACGGGTTCGACCGTGCCGTTGAGACGCGTATGCAGGACGATCCAGACACCGATGAGCAGGCAGCACGCGGCCAGCGCCGCCATCCACAACGGAACGCCGCGACGGGGCTTCAGCGGACGATCGACACCCTGCCAGCGGGGTGACAACGCCGCAGGCATCGCCGTGCGGTACGCCATGATCCGCCGGTACACGTCCTCGCGACGGTCGGCGAGTCGTGCCACGCCGCCGGGCTCGACGAGGTACTTGCCGCCGAAGCCGAGCGCGAGGCAGAGATACATCATCTCCACCAGATCGATATGACGGACCAAGTCCTGGGCCAGACGATCGAGAATRACGAAGAACTTCTCACCGCCATAGGTTTCACCGTGGAAGGTGACCAGCAGGGTCTGGCGGCTCCAGCCGGTCTGTTCGCCCCACGGCGAATCCAGTACCGCCTMGTCGATCATCGTGCACAGCACGTAGCGCGCCGCGACGGCGGTCTGCGCGTCGATGCCGGCGCGTGCGCCCGTATCCTCGAAGCGGCGCAGGTAGGCGGTGGCACGGTCGCGCAACAGCGCGGGATCGGGTGCCTCGGCGCTGTCGCGCAGCTGCGCCGCGAGCAACAGCAGCGGATTGGCGGCGCGCACGAGGGGATTGCCGCCGGCCGAGGGGAGCTCCTGGACGGCGCGTGCGAGATCGCGCTCCGGTTGGCGTTCCCGCTCGCGTATCGGCACGGGTGCCGGCGATCGAACACCGCTCGGGCGTACGATCGTGGCATCGGCGCCAGGCGATGCGTCGACATCATCATGCTTCATGGCATCAGCTCCTTACTGCCCACAGTTCCAGCGCAAGCCCGTCGAAGCCGTCGCCGAAGTGCAGTGCTACGCCACCGGACGTACGCAGCGTCTTCCACATCGGCGAAGCCTTATCGAGTTCGAAGTACTGGTAGCCCGCGTGGTACGGGATCTGCCGCGGTGCGACGGCGAGTGACGCCACGGCGATACCCGGCAGCTGCAGGTTCACCAGATCGCGTATCTTCTCGACCGGCCCGATCTTGGACTGCGACGGCAGGCGGCGACGCATGTCGGCGGCGGCAATGTCGGCCTTGGCAGCCAGCACGAACGACGCGCCATCAAGCAGGCTGCCATCGGCCACGGTACCGACCCAGACACCGTACTTGCGTTGTTGCAGCGGCACGGGAACGGCCGTCTGCTCCAGCACCGCGCTCAGGCTCAGGCGCAGCGCCGCGATCACCGGCTCGAAGCTTTCGCGCAGGCGGTCATGGCGGTAAGGAGGAAAGGCCTCACTGCGCTTACCGGGCGTGGTGAAGGTCGCCATTTCGCCGGCCAGGCCCAGCAGCAAGCGGTAAAGGTCTTCGGGATGGAGCCATGGCGCCTCAGCCAGATGCGCCACTTGTGGCTGGTAGCGGTTGACCAGTTGCAGCATCAGGAAGTCGGCCAGCTCGGCCGTACTTGTCCGGTCGGTGCCGCCGACGCGACCGGCCAGCGCTTCGCCGCGCTGGTGCAGCAGGCCAAGCAGTTCGGTGAGGAACAAGGTCAGCCTTTCGGAGGCCCGGCAGGCCAGCGCACTGGGCACGAAGCCGTCGTCGAGCACGACGCGCCGGTCGGGGCGGCATTCCACCAGATGAGCGAGCGGAAGTTCGACCAGGCCTTCGCGCGCCTGGGAAGCGGCCGTCATGCGGGTGCTCAGGCCTCCGACTTCGAGCGCCACGATGCCCGGCGTACTGCCCGATGCATCGTTCACTTCCACCTCGCGTACGGCGAAGCGTGCCAGCTGACCCTGGACCTGCGACCCCGGCCAGAGGCTTTCCGCCTGGGACGGCGAGCGCAACGGCAACGTCAGGTAGATGACCTGGTCACGCCAGTTGGTATCGATTTCCAGGGGCGGCGGCAGCGGGTCGCGGTCAGGCATGGAAAACGGCGTGCCGTCGGGAAAAACACCACGCGCGCGGCGGATACCGAGCTTGCCGATCGAAAGCAGGTCGCGTTCGATCTCCAGTTCGTCAAATCCCCATGGATGCGGACGCAAGGTCGCCGCGCGCAGTTCCACGTAGCGTTCGGTGTAGCGATCCTGCTGCTGCATGTGCTGCGGACGAAGGAACAGTCCCTCGCTCCACACCACCTTGTTGAATGCTGTCATGTCGGTTCCGGTCAGCGGCCGTCGCGCTTGGCGCGCGCCAGTTGGTCTTCATAGGCCCGAGCGAACTCGTCACCGAAAAGGCGACGGAATCGTTCTTCGGGATCGGCGGCGAGGCCCTGGAAATGAATACGATAACGCTCCCACGGACCCTTGCCCGTGGCGAAGCCGAAGCGCGAGCGTTGCGGCTGGCCCTCTTCGAAACGCGACGGATCGAATTGCGCGATCAGGTCGTCGAAGGCCGCACGTACGCCCGCCAACAAGGCAACCTGATGCAGGCGGATATCGTCCATTGCGTCGACCACCGCCGCCTCTCCCGAGAGGAAGGCCTCGTTGGGAGCGGCCAGCAAACGTGCCAGTGCCTCAACGCCCGTGGGGGCGAATTTCAGCGGATTGTTTTCCCGACGCTGGATCAACGTCGCCGGCAGGCGGAAACCGTTCTTCAACTCGGCGCGCGCACGCAGCACGTCCATCACACCCTCGAGAACGAGTGTGAACAGGGATTCGATGTTGGCTTGTGCTGCTGGTGCTGGTGCTGGTGCTGGTGCTGGTGCTGGTGCTGGTGCTGGTGCCTGTGATGGTGCCGGAATCGCAGCGTTTTCGGGCAAAGGCAAAGGCACAGGCACGGACTCAGGCTCCCGCGCCGCGGGAACCGCAACATCTATCGCGACAGGCGCCACACTGTCCTGCATCGAAGGCAAGGTGAACAGGCTGCGAGTGCGGTCCCAGTTCTCCGGCAGCACGGACGGCCCACGTCGCGCCATGGCGGCCGGGTCCACGTTCGGCGCATCGAAGCGATCTTCCATCGGCGAGGCATGATTCCAGTGCGCGGACGGTTCGACRTCGGCGATACCGTTTTGAGCCGATGTCAGATCGAAAGGGAACCAGGCCAGTGGGTCCAGCGACACCGCAGCGCTGGCATCGCCGGGAATCAACGACGGCGACGCGCCCTGTGTCTTCGGTGGCTCCTGTTGCGATACACGCAAGGTACGCAACGTATCCTCGCGGCGACGCGGCGCGGTGGCCTCAGCGACCTGCGGTGGCAGCTCCACGCCCACCAGGATCTCGAAGGTATCCAGTTGCAGGCGGTCGCCATCATTGAGCGACACCGGCTCGCCGCCACGCAGCGGCACGCCGTTAAGCAGCATGCCGTTGGTACTGCGGTCCTCGAGGAAKTACAGGCCATTGAGGTGGCGCACGACCGCGTGCTGGCGCGACACGCCCTGGGCCTGCAGCACCCAGTCGCAATGTTCGGCACGGCCGATGCTCAGGTCGTGGCCTTCGACGCGCACCGACGTACGTTCGGACACGTTGCCGGCATGCTCGCCGAGAATCGAAAGTACGAGGCTCGACGCGGTGGATGAGTTCATTTGGAATCCTCCGGTGGAAGCAGTCCCATCGCCGAGGCGACGAGTGCACGGCAGCGCGCATCGAAGTCGGTACAGGTTGACGCCAGGGTGAGCAGTGCGGCCGCGGCCACCACAGCCATGAGTTGGGGAGCGACGGGTGCCACCTCCCTGCCCACGCCGTCGAGCAGGAACCCCTCCGACCACGCGACACTCGCGGCGACCAGCGCGCCGATGCCGACGTAGTGACGCTCGGCGGCGAAGGCGAGCGCGCCGCGACGGCGAGGCTCGCCTCGCTCACGCAACCACGCTTCGGCGACCAGCAAGCCATCCAGGGCATCGTCGTCGAGCGTTTCGCTGCGAACGCATTGGCACAACCAAGGGATGACGTAGCCACGTGGCATCAGGCGAAGGGCCACACGCAACGCGGCACCGGCGTCGCCGTGATCGAGCAGCGCGCGGACGGCCGCACGCTCCGTCATGTCGTCGTGAAGCAGCGCGATGGCGCTCGCTTCCAGACCCATGTCCCGGGCTGCCGAGGTGGTAGTGAGAGGCATGGGAGTCACAGCAGCAGGGGCGGCATGCCTTTCAGCACCGCCGGGCCCAGGGTGGAAGAGAGCATCAAGGCAGCGCCCGAGGTCACGGCGATGGCCGCTGTGGCGTTAACGGTGACGGTGGCGCCTGCCGTGACGGATACGGCGGCACCGGACGTGAGTGAGGTCGCGCCGCCCGACACCAGGTTGATCGTGGCTGCGCCGTTGAGCGCGAGCCTACTGCCCATGATCTGGATTTCGCCGGTGCTCTTCATCACGATGCGCGCCAGTCCTGTGACTAGTTCGATCTCCTCGCCCGCTTCGATACGCAGGCGGCGACCGACCTTGAGCGTGTCGTCGCGTCCGATGTCATGCGAGCGATCGCGTTTAATGGCTTCGGTTTCGTCGCGATCGATCGTCGAGAAGTGGTCGTTCTCCGCCTCGTGACGCAGGTCGCGCTGCGCGTGGAAGAACAGTTCCTCGGCGCCCTTGCGGTCTTCCAAGCGAATCTCGTTGGCCTCGCCTGCGGCACCCCGCAGGCTGCGACTGATCACGCCACTGCGTGTGCGCTCTTCGGGGAGCGCGTACGGCGGCATGTGTTCCTGGTTGTAGACGCTGCCAAGGATGAGGGGTCGGTCCGGATTGCCTTCGTGGAAACCGACCACGACCTCCTGGCCCACGCGCGGGATAAACTGCGCGCCCCATCGTTTGCCCGCCCAGCCGGAAGCGACACGCACCGGGCAGGACTGGTCCGACTTCGGCCTGGACGGCGGATTCCAGAAGAACGTGACCTGCACGCGTCCGTAGCTGTCCACCTCGATGTCCTCGTCGGTCTGGCCGTGCACCACGGCCGTCTGCACGCCAGAAATGGCGGGACGCGGCGTGACCTGTGCCGAACGAAATGGCTGCCTGCCGCGGATCGCACGGAAGTGGCACGCAAAAGGTGCCTCGTCCTGATCGGGCTCCACGCCACCGCCCTGGTAGTCCACCTCGACCAGGCGCGTCGTCGTCGACACYACGAGGTACTCCTGATTGGCCTCGGCAAGCGGAAAATCCTGTAGGCGGAACAAGCTGCCGGTCGCCAGGCCCACTGCATCGGTAAAGCCCGACGAGGTGGCCTGATCAACGTTCAACGCTTCCACGCGCACCTGGGCGAAACGTTGCCCATCCGCCATCTGCTGGGCATAGCCCACGGATCCATAGGGATAGTCGTAGATGTCCAGGCCCGATATGCCGTGCGCATCCGCACTGTCCGGCAACGGTTCGTTGGCCAGCAACGACGCGCGTGGGCGCTGGTAGTCATAGTCGTCCAGGCTCACCCGGGTCGGATTCACCGTTCGCGCCGTCGTCCAGCCACTGATCGAGGCTTTCATGCGATGGCCGCGCTCGGTCGGCGGCGCATAAGGAATCGTCTCGAAGGTCGGCACCGTGGCATGGGCGCCCAGCGCATCGGCCAACACCATGGTGTGGCTGCCCTTCGCATGGGTAAAGAAGTAATAGATGCCCTCCTGTTCCATCAGCCGGCTGATGAAGTCGAAGTAGCTTTCGCGGTACTGCACGCAGTACTCACGCGTTGTGTAGTTCGCCGTCAGGCTCAGCCGGACATCGCCATAACCGAATTCCGAGAGCACCTCGCGCACGATCTGCGGCACGGACTTACCTTTGTAGATGCGGCAGTCGGAAGTCTGCCGCAGCAGCCAGGGCTTGGGCACGACCAGGAAGGTGTACACGGCGTAGCGCACGTTCTCGATCTGCACGAATGCGCCCTGCTCGGCCTCGGCGACGATGCCGTTGTAATAGCGGACATAGCCCTGGGGCGTGGTAACCGTTACCGTCATCGGGGTGCCCAGCAGCACGCGCAGATCCACCGACACATTCTTGCTGACGGCCTCGATGCGGAACGTGGAAAGGCGACCCAGCTCTTCGGTCGCCGTCATGTTGGCGAAGAGCAGGTCGTTTCCGACCGAGGATGCGAGCGTGATGGCGTGTGCCAAGGCAAAGTCTCCGTCAGGTCAGCGGCGATTGGAACGTGGTGCAGCCATCCAGGCCACCGCTCGCCACGTCGGCGCCGACACCGTCCGCATGGCGCAGGCGATTCGCGTTGGTCCCGACCAGATGGTGGACAGCCCAGCCGGTGCCTGCTTCATCGCAGGCCACACCGAAGCTCACGTAGCTATTTTCCTCGCCGCCACCTTTCTGCACGACGCCATGAACGATCTGGAAACTGTGCAGCGTGTACTTCTCGGTACTGACGAAGACGATGCCGTCGATCAGGCCAAACGCATTGACTTGCTGGAGAATCCGGTTCTGCCTGTCGATGGACTGTTTGGCGAAGTGACGCGAAACCGCCTCGTAAGTCTGCGTGAACTCCGCTTGCCGGCGACGCACTTCGGCCCTGAACTTCTCCGCGGAGTCCTTCTCCAGCAAGCTACTGGCGGGCGCGGCATTGCCGAAGAAACCGACATGGTCCTCCCCGAAGACATTGGCCGGGTCGGCACGGATCTCCGCCATGCGCTTTCCCGCACGGTCGCCCCGTTTGCTGTCTGACACATGCTTGAAGAGAAATCCCCTGGAGAAACCCTCGGTCACCTCCGCCGCATCCGCTTCGTGATAGTGATTGCACGCAGGATAAGGCGATCGGGCCATGTTGATGCCCATCGCCAGCGCTGAGTGCAGCGCCCGGCGAAAGCTGGCCTCATGCTTGGTACTTCCGGTAGGGCTGGTGAAGGGACGCGTCGTTGCCGCGATCGACAGCGCGCGGGCGTTCGCCACGTTGGCGGCGGTGACGAGCACCGACCCGTTGCGCAGATCGATCGAACGCTCGAAGCGCGTGATTAAGTCGCGCAGGGTTGAATTGTCGCGGGCCACGATGTCGCCGGCGTTCGCGCTCTCCCAGCGCTTCAGGAGCGCGAAGTTCAGGACCAATCCATTGACGGGATCGACTTCGTTCTGGAGAAAAGGTATGAGGTGCACGTTTCTTACTCCGTCAGTTCAGGCAGGTCGCTGGTCAGCTCGAAGCGGTAGGAGAACCCATCCTGTGCAGCGTCGACGACGACGCGCTCCACCGGGTCGCCCTGGATCGTCCGCATGAGAAGTTCACGACTGATCGCCGGGAGCATCGTGTTGGTCAGGATCGCGTCGATCATGCGGCCGCCGCTCTCGCTCTCGGTACAGCGGCTGACGACGAGCGACATGGCCGCGTCAGTGCATTCGAACGGTACGCGGTAGCGATCTTCCACACGCTGTTTGATGCGTCGCAGTTGCAGCCGCACGATCTCGCCGAGCATCCGTTGGCTCAGCGGGTAGTAAGGCACGGCGACCAGGCGGCCGAGCAACGCCGGTGGAAAGATCTCCAGCAGGGGCGCGCGCAGGGCGGCCGCCATCGCTTCGACCGCCGGTGTATGTGCGGGATCGGCGCAGAGGCGTTCGATCGTCTCGGTGCCCGCATTGGTGGTGAGCAGGATGAGCGTGTTGCGGAAGTCGATGCGCCGCCCTTCCCCATCCTCCATGACGCCTTTGTCGAACACCTGAAAGAAGATCTCGTGGACATCCGGGTGGGCTTTCTCCACCTCGTCCAGCAGCACCACCGAATAGGGACGACGACGTACCGCCTCGGTAAGCACGCCGCCCTCTCCGTAACCGACGTACCCGGGCGGCGCACCCTTGAGCGTGGAGACGGTATGCGCCTCCTGGAACTCGCTCATGTTGATGG
>NZ_JBFUIT010000095.1:0-12791 GCF_056401735.1 Luteibacter sp. P4_D7_3 | reverse complement strand
AGCCGGTGATTCGTGGCTATAACCTGTTCGGCACGACGACGGATCCGGAGCGCCAGGCGCGCGCCGTGAAGTTCATCAGCGAAGGCCTTGCAAGCGGCAAACTGAAGCCGCGCATCGCGCAGACCTTTGCCTTCGACGACATCGTCGAGGCGCATCGCACGCTCGAAAAGAACGAACACACCGGGCGTATTGTCGTCACCGTGTGACGATCCGGAGTGAGCGCTTGCCGCGTCCGTTGCATCCGGACGCGGCAAGGCTGCGTATCACTTGGTACCCCAATCACGGGGACCGAGGATTCGCCATGAAAAGCCGCACGCTCTCCCGCACGCTGCACATCGCTCTTGCCCTGACCGCCGCGTTCGGCGTGGCGGACCTCGCCTTTGCCGACGACGGCATGGCCATGCAGAAGTCCGTCATGGTCGGTGGCGCGGCGATGTACCCGAGCAAGAACATCATCCAGAACGCCGTCAACTCGAAGGATCACACCACCCTCGTTGCCGCCGTAAAAGCTGCTGGCCTGGTCGACACCCTCTCCGGCCCGGGCCCGTTCACCGTCTTCGCCCCCACCAATGAAGCGTTCAACGCGCTTCCGGCGGGCACCGTCGACACCCTGGTCAAGCCCGAGAACAAGGCGACCCTGACCAAGATCCTCACCTACCACGTGGTATCCGGCCGCTACACCGCTTCCGACCTCATGACTCTCGTGAGCAAGGGCAATGGCAAGGCCAGCCTGACCACGGTCGAAGGTGAACCCCTCACGGTCAGCCAGACCGGCAAGACCCTCGACGTAACCGACGCCAAGGGTGGCGTAGCCCACGTCACCATCGGCGATGTCATGCAGTCCAACGGCGTCATCCACGTCGTCGACAAAGTCCTGATGCCGTAAAGCGAAGGTCCAGACGGGCCTGGCCCGTCTGGACCTGCAGCAGGCATGACCCCTAGGCGTCCGTGACAATCTCGATCATAATACGAGCGATTCTCATTTCTATTCGCCTTTGATCGAGGCTTCCATGCCCAGGACCACCATGCATACCGCGCTCCCGGCTCGTCGCCGCCTCACTCTTTCGATCCGCGCTGCTGTGCTCGGTACCCTCCTCGTCGCCGGTGCGGCCCACGCCGCCGCCGATGCCGACGACACCCAGCGCAAGCCGCAGGACAATACGACGACGCTGTCCGGCATCCAGGTGAAGGCTGACGTTGCCGCTCCCACGGCGGCTTACGCCGGTGGTCAGGTGTCCCAGGGTGGCCGCTTCGGTGTGCTGGGCAACCAGGACATGATGAACGTGCCGTTTGCCATGACGAGCTACACGGACAAGCTCATCCGCGACCAGCAGGCCCATACGCTGGGCGACGTGGTCGCCAACGACCCGGCCGTGCGCACGGGCTTCGGTTACGGCAACTACTCGCAGACGTTCGTGATTCGCGGGTTCCAGCTCAATTCCGACGACATCGGCTTCGACGGCCTCTACGGCCTGCTGCCGCGCCAGCTGCTGGCCCCGGAACTGGTCAGCCGCGTAGAAGTGTTCAAGGGTGCCAGCGCCTTCCTCAACGGCATTTCGCCGGGCGGCTCGGGTGTCGGCGGCAGCATCAACATTGCGCCTAAACGCGCGACGGTCGACCCGATCACCCGCATCGGCCTGGACTACGGTAGCGACGGCCAGATCGGTGGCACCGTGGACATCGGCCGCCGTTTCGGCGCCAACAACGAATTCGGCATCCGCGTGAATGCCGTCTCCCGTGACGGCAGCACCGCGGTCGACGGTGAGAACCGCCGCGTCAACGCCATCGCGATCGGCTTCGACTACACCGGCGAGCGCCTGCGCATCACGACCGACCTCGGCTACCAGAAGCAGACGATCAACGGCGGCCGCTCGGTCGTCTTCGTCGGCAACGTGGTGCCGAAGGCACCCAGCGCCACCAGGAACTACACGCAGTCCTGGTCGGGCTCGTCGCTGGAGGACACCTTCGGTGTCGTACGCGCCGAATACGACATCAGCGACTGGTTGACCGCCTATGCAGCCGTCGGCGCGCATCACGGCAACGAGTTCGGTGACTACGTCAGCCCGACTGTCAGCAACGCGGCAGGTGATGCGACGGAGTCGCGTTTCACCGTGCCGTACATTGCGAATACCGGCACCGGCGAGGCCGGCTTCAATGCCCACTTCGATACCGGCGAAGTAAGCCATCGCATCACGCTCGGCTTCTCGGCGCTGGATACGAACAAGAAGGCCGCCTACGCGGGCTCCTCGACGTTCAACACGAACATCTACAATCCCGTGCAGGTCGCACGCCCTGACTACATCTACAACGTCGGCCCGATCAGCGACCCGGGCTACACGGGCCGCACGCAGCTGCGCAGCCTTGCGTTCTCCGACACGCTCGGCTTCATGGACGACAAGCTGCAGGTCACCGTGGGCGCACGTCGGCAGAAGCTTCTTTCGCTCGGCTACGCTTATGCGGTCGACGGCGTGAATGGTGCCAGGACCTCGGAATACTCGCGGTACACCAACAGCCCGATCTTCGGTATCAACTACCGCATCAACGAACAGTTCTCGGTCTACGCCAACCACATCGAAGCGCTGACGCAAGGCGACACCGCGCCGACCCTGTTCAACGGCGCGCCGGTGACCAACGCTGGCCAGGTCTTCGCCCCATACAAGTCAAAGCAGAACGAAATCGGTGTGAAGTGGGATGCAGGCACCTTTGGCAGCACGTTCGGCCTGTATCAGATCAAGCAGCCCAGCGGCTATGTAGACGCGACCACGAACACCTATACGATCGCCGGCGAGCAGCGTAACCGCGGCGCCGAGTGGAGCTTCTTCGGCGAGCCGACCCAGGGCGTTCGCGTCCTTGGCGGTGCCAACTACATCCAGCCCGAGCTGACCAAGACCCAGGGCGGCCTGAACAACGGCAACGACGCCATCGGGGTGCCACGCTTCCAGGCCAACCTTGGTGCGGAATGGGATATCCCGAACACGCCGGACATCACCCTCAGCGCTCGCGCCGTTCGCACGGGCAAGCAGTACGTCAACGTGRCCAACACGCTGAACATCCCGGCGTGGACGACGTTCGATGTGGGCGCCCGTGCCTCCAGCACTCTGGAAGGTGTGCCGGTGACGTTCCGCCTTACGCTGCAGAACCTCACGAACAAGGGCTACTGGGCCTCGGCCACGGGTGGTTACCTCACGCAGGGCACGCCACGTACGTTGCTTGCTTCGGCCACGTTCGACTTCTGACAGAAGCGGGGGTGGCCCTGGGAACCGTCGAAGGGCCGCGTGATGTTTTACCTGGCGGCGTGGATCTCGGCGACGTAGCCGCCGGGAAACTGCAGCATCGCCGCGTGGCGATCGCTTTCGTCGTGCGCCGGCACGACGACCTTTGCGCCGGATTGCGTTGCGCGGGCCAGCGCGGCGGCGAGATCGTCCACCTCGTAACCGGTGACCTCCGTGCCATACGGCCACGCGAGATGGCCGTCCGTCACCAGGACCGTCACCTTGCCGTAGCCGGACTCGAGGCGGATGCGCCGGTACGTGCCCGAGGTGCCGCCGAGTTCCGTCACCGGTACCTTCGCGTCATCGGACACGACCTTGCCGTGCGCAAACTGYGTGAATGCCTTCACGAACGTCGCCGCGCTGGCCGCCGGCAGGTAGATACGATTCTCCGGCACATGGCGTAAGGCCTCGTAGCTCGGCTTCTTCGTGTGCCAGTAGAGCTGCATGTTCACCCCACCCGGCCAACGGATCACGGCGTCGCGACCGATCGGGTCATCGAAGGCAGTCACCACCGTGGCGGCGCCTGCCTGTTCGGCTGCCTTGATCGCCGCGTCGAGGTCAGTGACCAGATAACCCGTGCGCTCGAGTCCGAAGGGATACGGCACGGGCGTCCGGAAGCCGAACACGGACACGGCGCCGGAAGGACTCTGCACCAGCTGAGTCGACGTGCTCGACGGCGTCGGCGTCACGGTGGCGATGCCTTGCTTCGTCGATTGCCCTTCGAACGTGGCGGCGAAGCTCCGTACGAAGGCATCGACATCCTGCGGCGCGACGTAGACATGCGTGGTGTCGTACTGCGGCCCCACGGAGAAATCGGGCGTTGTCGCGGCGAAGACGCAGTCCGGCGCGGTGATAACCAGGGCGCAACCAAGAAACAAGGCGCGAAGACGCATAGACGTTTTCCTGCAGAATAAAGGAGATAAATCGACGGTGCACCTGTGTGGAGCGTCAGTGCGCCGCTGGCACGCGATGCAACAAGCGCGAAACCAGCGCGATGCCAGCAAGCCCGCCGCCCAGGATGCACACACCCAGCCAGCCGGCATGCCGCCAGGTTTCGGCAGCAACGAACGAACCCGCCGCGCCGCCGAGGAACATGGTCGTCATGAACAGGGTGTTGAGCCGACTCTTGAATTCCGGGTGCAGCCCGTAGACCAGGTGCTGGTGCGACACCAGGGCGATCTGCACGCCGAAGTCGAGCAAGATGACGCCAACGATGAGCCCCGCCAACGATGGCCACAGCGCGAAGACGGCCCAGGCAACGACGGTCGACAACGCACCAGCGGCGATCACCAGCCAGGGTCCGCGTCGATCCGCGACGCGTCCGGCCAGCGGTGCCATCGCCACGCCGACGGCGCCGACCACGCCGAACAGGCCCGCCGACGCCGCGCCCAGATTCAGTGGCGGCTGTTCCAGGCGGAGCGCCAGCACCGTCCAGAACGCGGAAAATGAGGCGAAGATCACGGCCTGGGTCAACGACGCACGACGCAGCAAGGGCTCGCGTCGCCAAAGACCGACCAGCGAGGACATCAGTTCGCCGTAACTGACGCGCCGCGCTGGATGGTGTTCGGGCAGGCGCAGGCGCATCAGCACGGCGCCCATCAGTGCAATCGGCACGCCGAGCCAGAACATGGCCCGCCATCCTGCGGCACTGGAGACGAAACCGGCAATCGTGCGACTGAGCAGGATGCCCGTCAGCAAACCGCTCATCACGGTACCGACCGCCGCACCCCGTTTGGATGGCTCAGCAAGAAGAGTCGCGAAGGGAACGATTTGCTGCGCAGCGGTCGCCATAGCACCGATCAGTACAGAGGCAATCGCGAGTGTTGTCAGCCCGGGCGCAAGCGCGGCCCCGACCAGCGCGATGGCCAACACCGCGAACTGCCCGACGATGAGCTGACGGCGTTCCAGCGCATCGCCTAGTGGCACCAGGAAGAGCAGACCCGCTGCATAGCCGAGCTGGGTAAGCATCGGAATCCAGCGCTCCACGCCGCCGTCGTGAAGGTCGCGCCCCATGATGCCGAGCATGGGTTGGTTGTAATAGAYGTTGGCGACGGCCAGGCCGGCCGCCAGCGCCATCGCATAAAGGGTGCCGCGAGTCAGGACTCGCGCCGGGGTGGGATTGTCCATCGTCAAACGGCTCCGCGGTTTGGCCGATTATGCCCGCTGCGCGGGATCGCCGATGAATCGGCTCCCACAAGGAGCGGCGCTACGGGCCGTGGGCGGGCTATTTGTCCGCGACGGTCCATAGCAGGGGGAGGTGCAGGTCGTCGCAGCCGTGCTCGCAGATGAAGGTGCCGTGCTCGCCTTTAAGGGAAAGACGGCGGCCGCCGCTCAGTTTCAGGTCCATGCTGCCGTCCCAGCCACTCGGTGCGTGCGAGACATCCTTTTTTTCCAGCGTAAAAGGCTGCGAATAGGCTTTGGGGCCCCAGCGCCAGCTCACCGTGCCGCGCTGGCCATCGACGACGATATCGGCGCCGTCCGCGGATTTACCCGAGAGGTGGAGGTCGTCTCCACGGCAGCCTGCGACAACAAGGACAAGGCAGCAGACGAGCGGCAGGAGGCGAGGCTTCACGGTGTTTCCTTGTGCAAGGTCGCAGGATCATCGGCTCCGAAACCTCAAGCTTTAGTGAGGCTGCCGAATCGGCGTGACGATAAGCCGCGCCGGCGTGCCTGATTTGCACAATCCATGGGGGCATGCGGCTTGGGATACTGGTGGCCAGCCCCCCATGCACGGACCTTCGCGTGAACGTATCCGACACGGCGCTTCTTCTTGCCCGGTGGCAGTTCGCCTTCACCGTGTCCTTCCACATCATGTTCCCGGCGATCAGCATCGGCCTGGCCAGCTTCCTCGCGGTGCTGGAGGGGCTGTGGCTGAAGACCGGCAAGGTGGTCTACAAGGAGCTGTTTTTCTTCTGGTCGAAGATCTTCGCCGTGGGCTTCGGCATGGGCGTGGTTTCGGGCGTGGTGATGAGCTACGAATTCGGTACCAACTGGTCCGGTTTTTCCGCGTTCGCCGGTTCGGTCACCGGCCCCCTGCTCGCCTTCGAGGTGATGACGGCATTCTTTCTCGAAGCCGGCTTCCTCGGCATCATGCTGTTCGGCTGGACCCGGGTCGGCCCGAAAGCCCATTTCTTCGCCACGCTCATGGTGGCTACCGGCACGCTCATCTCCACCTTCTGGATCCTGTCGTCCAACAGCTGGATGCAGACGCCGCAGGGTTATGAGGTGATCGGCGGCCGGATCGTGCCGGTCGACTGGCTGAAGATCGTCTTCAACCCCTCGTTCCCGTACCGCCTCGTGCACATGGCATTGGCCGCCTTCATCGTGGCCGCGATGCTCGTCGGCGCCTGCGCGGCGTGGCACCTGTTGCGTGGCCGGCGCGATGCGGGCATCCGCAAGTCGTTCTCCATGGCGCTGTGGATGATCCTTGTCGTCGTGCCGATCCAGATCGCCGCCGGGGACGCGCACGGCCTCAACACGCGCGAACACCAGCCCGCAAAGATCGCCGCCATCGAAGGCCTTTGGGAAACCGAACACGGCGGCACCTCGCTCAACCTGGTCGGCTGGCCCGACATGGAGAACGAGACGACGCATTTCGCCATCAAGGTGCCCCACCTGGGCAGCCTGATCCTCACGCATAGCTGGAACGGCGAGATCCAGGGGCTGAAGTCGTTCCCGCGCGAAGACCGGCCCAACTCGACCATCGTTTTCTGGAGCTTCCGCATCATGGTCGGCATGGGCTTGCTGATGCTGTTGCTCGCCCTGCTTGGCCTGCTGCTGCGGCGTAACGCACGACTCTACGAAGCACGCTGGTTCCAGCGCTTCGTCCTGCTCATGGGTCCGAGCGGCTTGATCGCCCTGCTCGCAGGCTGGATCACGACCGAAGCCGGTCGCCAGCCCTGGGTGGTCTACGGCGTGATGCGCACCCGCGACGCGGTATCGACCTCGTTGACGGTGGACCAGGTCGGCACCTCGCTGATGATTTTCATCATGGTGTACTTCCTGGTCTTCGGCACGGGCATTTACTACATGCTCAAGCTGATGGCGAAGGGTCCCGACCTACCGCGCGACGAAGCCGAAGGCTCTTCGGGCGACACCGGCCTGGGTCGCGATCGCTTCGACCATCGTCCGCTTTCCCGCCCCACCGATCCCATCGACGAGTAACCACGCCATGCATATCGACTTGCCCGTGATCTGGGCGGCCATCATCGGCTTCGGCGTGTTCCTCTACGTCATGCTCGATGGGTTCGACCTTGGCATCGGCCTGATCTTTCCGTTCTTCGATCGCGAAGGCGAGCGCGAAGTGATGCTCAACACCGTCGCCCCGGTGTGGGACGGCAACGAAACCTGGATGGTGCTGGGTGGCGCCTGCCTCTACGCCGTGTTTCCCGTGGCCTACTCGGTGCTTCTTCCGGCCACCTACCTGCCGATCATCGCCATGCTGTGCGGATTGATCTTCCGCGGCGTGGCCTTCGAAATCAGGGCGAAGGCCCGGCGCACGCAGCACCTGTGGGATCTCGCCTTCATCGCTGGCTCGGGCGTGGCGACGTTCGCCCAGGGTGTGATCCTGGGCAGCCTGCTGCAGGGTATCGACGTGCGCGACGGCAAGTTCGTCGGCGGTCCCTTCGACTGGTTCTCACCCTTCAACCTGTTCACCGGCATCGGCCTGCTACTGACCTATGCCACGCTGGGTTGTGGCTGGCTGTTGATGAAGACCGAGGGTGAACTGCAACGTCGCATGGCGGTGCTGATGCGTCCGCTGACACTGTGCCTGGCCGCTGCCGTCGGCATCGTCAGCATCTGGACCCTGCTGGGCCAGCCCGGTGTGGCCGCCCGGTGGCTGACCATGCCCAACCTGCTTTTCTTCCTGCCGGTGCCCGTCCTGGTGCTCRCCTGCGTCATCGGCATCCTGACGAGCGTGCGGCGCGGCGCAGACCGGGCGCCCTTCCTGCTCACCCTTGCCATCGTGTTCCTTGGCTACAGCGGACTGCTGATCAGCATCTTCCCTAACATCATTCCGCCATCGCTGAGCATCTGGGAAGCGTCCGCGCCGCGTTCCAGCCAGGTGTTCACGCTGGTCGGTGCCGCCATCGTCATTCCGATCATCCTTTCGTATACCGTCCTTGCTTACTGGGTTTTTCGCGGAAAGGTGCGGCACGGCGACGAGGGCTATCACTGATGGCGAAGCATCCACGCCTGCGCCAGGCCGCCTGGTTCGTGGCGCTTTATCTGGGAGGCGTCGCCGCGGTAGCCTGTGTCGCCGGGCTCTTCCGGCTGCTGGTACCGCACTGAGCAATGCAAGGAGCACTGGATGAGCGGCATTACCGAGCTGCACGTGTCCGACTACGTCCCCCATGGCGACATGGCCGCTCACGCCCACGACGAAGCCTGGTTCTGTCTCGTCATCGCCGGCGGCTACGAAGAACGCATCCTCGGGCAAATCAACGAACACGAACCGGGCGACCTTCTGTTCTGCCCAGCCCATGCGACACACGCCCAGCGCTTTGGCCGCGACGGCGCGCGCAAGGTCATTTTCTCCCCCGACACCGAAACCACCGAGCTGCTCGCCGGCCAGTCGGCGCGGCTCGACGGACGCCCACTGCTTCGCCGCTCCAGGGAGCTGCTCGGGCTGGGACGGCGCATCGTCGAACAGCTTGCGCTCGGCGACGCCTTTGCGGGGCTATCCGCCCAGGGGCTGACGATGGAAGCGCTGGCGCTGGCCGCGCGTGGGCTGGACCAGCGAACGCACAACGAGCCCGCGTGGCTTCGACGCGTACGCGACTTCCTGCACGACGACCCGACGCGCGAGATGACGCTCGACCAGCTCGCGGGCATCGCCGGACGTCACCCTGTTCACCTGGCCCGCACCTTCCGCACCGTTCACGAATGCACCATCGGCGATTACGTGCGTCGCCTGCGGGTGGAGCGTGCTGCCGAGTTGCTCCGCGCCACACGGCGTCCTCTCCTGGATATCGCGCTGGAATGCGGTTTCGCCGGCGCGACGCAGTTCTCGCGCTCGTTCCGTGCCGTCCATGCCACCACGCCGACGGCATGGCGGCAGGCCGTCCGCTAAGCGCAGGCAACGCACGTTAATCCCGGTAAAGCAGCCTGCCGTCGCGGTTGCTACCGTTGGGCCATGCGCACACCTCGCCTGCTCGTTACCCTGCTCCTCTGTGTCGCCGGCCTTGCGGTCGCCGACACGTATCACATCGATCCGACGGCGTACTTCGCGTCCCCCGCCGGTGAAGCGACCGATCGGGTCGCCCTCGAAGCCGACATGACGGCCCTGCCCGTCCTGGCCGCTCCTTCGCCCGGCGACCTGCTTGCGTATCTGCGCCGCGCGGAGGCGTTGCTGGCCCGCGGCCAGCGGCATATCGCGTACCTGCACCTGCTCACCGCCCTCGATATCGACGATCACGCGGCCGCGGACGCGCTCAGCGCGGTGCAGACCGACGAGGGCAACCTCGTCATGACGGTTCGCAACACGTTGCGTGCCTTGGGTAAGCCCGGGTTCGACCAGGCGGTCCGGGAAACGCCTGAGCTGAAGCACTACACCTATGTGCTGGATCGCGCCCTTCGCGGCCTGCCGCACGAGCTCCCGCCCGAGCAACAGACGATCATGGACGAGGTCTCGGACCAGGGTAGTACGGCGCTGCGCAACACCTATCAGAAGACGCGCCGGGCGACCGTCTACGGCACGGTGCACACGAGCGCGGGCGACTTCGACGCGGGCAAGGACGGGGAGCACCTCGGCACCGATCCGGATCGCGCCGTGAGGCAACAGGCATGGCAGCAGAAACAGGCGGCCAACGCCCTCAACGCAGAAACCTACGCCTCCCTGCTGATCGGCATCGTGCGTCTCAACGACAAGACCGCGCACCTGCAGCACTTCGCCGATGCGCCCGAGGCCGTTTACTTCGGTCGCCAGTTCGAACGCGCCGACGTCGACGCGACGGCACTCGCGGTAGAGCAGCGCGCCTCTGTGCTCATGGATTACCAGCGACTGCGGGCCAGCCAGATCAGCCGTGTGGCAAAGATCGCCGACGTGCACAGCTGGGACATGACGCTGCCGCCATCCGGCTTCACGGTGCCGGTCTTCGACTATGCGCAGATTCGTCGCATCGTTCCGGCGGCGCTCGCGCCGCTGGGACGCGATTACGTGGCGCGTTTCACGGCATTGCTGGACCCGGCGGCGCACCGTACAGACCTCGGCGACGCCAGCGGCAGTCGTGTCAACGACGCGTTCTCGATCGCTGCTCCCGGCGTACCACCGGGCCTTTTTCTCGGCCAGTGGCAGTCGGACCTGAAAGGCGCCAGTGTCGTCGCGCACGAAGGTGGCCACGCGCTGCATAGCGAGTTGATGAATGCGCACGGCGTCTCGCCGTTCTACAACCACGGCCCCAGCTGGATGCACGAGGCCATCGCCATTCTCAACGAAATGCTGTTCTACGAGCATCTCTACAAACATGCGCCCGATGCGCCCACGCGGGCGTACTACCTGCAAGCCCAGCTGGACGAGATGACCTTCGAAATCTTCACTTCCGCCGAAGAAGCCCAACTCGAGGAAGCCATCTACGACGGGGTGATCGCCGGCAAGATCCGCAAGGCGGCCGACCTGGACGCGCTCACGCTGGCTACCACCGGCCGCTTCGAGATCTGGCCCGGCATCGATCCGGAACTGAAACATGCCTGGATCGGCAAACGGCTGATGTACCAGGATCCTCTTTACCTCGCCAATTACCTGTATGCCGGACTGTTGGCGACGAAGATGTTTGCCATGGCGACAAGCGATCCACGCGATTTCCAGAAGCGCTACGAGGCGATGATGGCCTCCGGCTTCGACGCGCCCCCGAAGGAGATCCTAAAGCGCTTCTTCGGTCACGACCTGAGCCCGTCGGACCTGGTGAACGCCGATGTGGACGTAATCAAAGGCAAGATGGCCGCGCTGGGCAAGATCTACGGCAATTAGCCAAAGGGCGGTCTGTTTCACGTTTTGATGACGCCCGCGCCGTGCCGCCCGCTGTATGCTTCCCCCGGGTCGAATCAGGGACTTACGCCGTGCGCCGCCAGGAAACCGATAGCCTCACCATGGGCGACATCATCTTCGACGCCGTGGCCATGAACGAGGCCGCGGTGGCCGGCGACCTCGACGAAAGCCGCTTCCGTGCGCGTCGCATCGCATCCCTGGCCGCACCTGAAGGCTACGACGGTATCGCCGACGCCGCTTCGCATCTCAGCCGTCTGCTCGGACCACCCGGCAGTGAGCCTCAACCGGGGTATGGCGCCGCCATGGTGGCCATCTCCAACGAGATCGACCTGGCCTTCGGCGACGCCTGAGTACCCTACCCTAGCGGGCGGGACACGTATCCCGGCTGTTGTCCGCAATACCGGCGATCAGCCAGCGACCGTCGATACGGACGAGGTTCACCGCGTCCGTTCCGCAATGTTTCACCTGGCCGTTGACCAAAAAATCGTACGGCGCCCACACGAACGCAATATCACCATCGACCCTGACGAGCGGATCGTAGATGCGCTCCTCGATGCGATCCTTCGCGGGCTTCATGTGATCGGCGAATTCGCCCAGGGTCATGCGCACCACCTTGCCTTTACGCAACAAGGCGACGCTGCCTTCCGGCTGCACGGTGGCGCGTATCGCAGCGCTGTCGTACTTCGCCATGCCGTCGAAGAATGCCTGAACAGGTGCGAGCACGGCCTTGTCGTCAGCATCGGCGGCTGACGAGGGCATGGTGGTCGACAGACCAAGCAGGGTCATGGCTAAGGTAGCGAAGGGCCTGGCGTTCATGGGCAACTCGTGGCGTGGACGAATCACACCATTAGCGCCAGGCCGTGCTGCGGTCAACCCCGTAGGGGCCGATTCACGCCAGCGTACGCACCTTCGCCTCTCGCGAAAATTGCCGGGTGGACGCCAACGTGACGAACGCATCCGCGTCCGACGCCTTGACCACGCCCGCATCGGCTTCCAGTCCCGCCTTGGCAAAGAGCGCGCGTCCACCATCGTCCAGGGCCAGGGCTTTCAAGTGCCCGAAGGCATCGCGAACGAAGTCGATCGCGGCGGCTTCCCTGGTCAGGGCTGCGGCGCCGTCGGCCGACAGCAACACCGCCACGGCATCGAAGTTGATCGACGGCGTACCAGCCAGCTGCCCGTCGGCAACGAGCAGCGTGCCATCGGCCAGCTTCGCCCCGCCGACCTTCGGCGCAACGATCTTCACGGTGGCTCCCGCGCCTTCGATCGCTTTACGCAGCTTCGCCACCGCAACGCCGTCCGAGCCGTCGTTGATGAGGATACCCACGACACGTCCCTGCAGGGTCGCCTTCATCTTGCCGATGATCTGCAAGGCGGGAGAGGGCTTCATCGGCACGACGGGAGCGGCCGCTTTGGGCGCCTTCGGTAAAGGCGACATGGCCAGTCCCGCCGCGACGCGCCTGGCCAGATCTTCGTCGACATGACGGAGGTGTCCGACGATCGCTTCACGCACGTGCACCGCATCCACCTTCGAC